>NZ_BAABJZ010000070.1:0-26887 GCF_039543565.1 Ferrimonas pelagia
AGCATCATTGGGCTCGGCTTCCTTGTCGGCCTGGTTGGTTTGGCGATTGATCAGATCGCACTTTGGAAGCCGAGTTCCCTCCAAATCTGAGAACTCAGTGATCTACATTTCGGAACAGTTATTTAGCACTAAAAAGGTGACGTAAATTACAAGTTGACGTCTTTTTTACTGAAATTCACCAAGTTCGTCGTATTTACATAGCCATCCTATGTTAGCGTCCCTTTCAATCTGGGCAAATGCCATAAAAGACAAGGCGTTATGTGTTGGTTAAGTTCACCAAAGGCCACTCTGTCCATAGTGAATTACTGCTACTCGATTCTGTGAAGTTAAGGCGGTGCCGAACAGTTTGAGTTGCGCGACGGCGTTCGAGATCGCCTTTCGAGCATTGTGGCGGAGCACCGCATTTGGGCCTGACGACGCCCTTGCGC
This sequence comes from Ferrimonas pelagia, assembly GCF_039543565.1. Classification (NCBI taxonomy): domain Bacteria; kingdom Pseudomonadati; phylum Pseudomonadota; class Gammaproteobacteria; order Alteromonadales; family Ferrimonadaceae; genus Ferrimonas; species Ferrimonas pelagia. Next base: position 429 of record NZ_BAABJZ010000070.1, read on the forward strand.
ACTTTACGGGTTATAAATTCCAGAGCCCAGAGGGTGGCTGGAACACAGAACCCTCCTTCATATTGACTGCCGCGCATCGGATCGTCGAGCTGTGCCTGCTACTCGAAGATCTCGACCATCCGATTCCGGCACATTCTGTATTGGCAGTTGGCTAAAAGGGGTGAGTGATATAGCGACATTTACGCCGCTTGGCTGAGAAACTGCTTGGCCAATTCGGGATCGGCAATGACGGCTTTGAGCGCCGGGTTATTGCCGTTGACCATCTCTTGCATCATCCCTAAACGCAGGTCATTGGGCAGTACTGCCAATTTCAAAAAGGCCTGAATGTTGGCCAACTGGGCAGCATTTGGGTGCAGTTGCTCGATATGCAGATAATGCTGCAGTCGGGTGCAGAGGGTGGCGAGAATATCGATGCGTGGCGGATGAGCGCCGACGGCTCTTTCGATGGCCGGTTGTACCTGTTTCTCAAAGTCTGTGCTGTTGATGATGGTCTGCGGCGAGATAAGTTTGCTTAGGTTCTGCTCAACAAAAGCAATGAAGGCGTGGCAGGTGGTGGTATCGAGGCAAGCGTGGGCCAGGGTATTGACCAGCGGAAGTTGGGCTTTTAAATCATCTATTGCTGCGATACTGGCAAAAAACTGCACCAATGAGCGCGGGGTTGTGCGCTCGCCGGACACCAACTCGGGGTAGGTTAGGACAAAGTCGATGCCACGGGTGTCGACACCATGCTGCGCCGCCCATAAAGCCCACGCCTTTGCGTCGAATTCCATGGTGATGTGCATCATGCGGGTCAGCATGGCGTCGTCCATGGTGGTGACTGAGTAGTCGCCGCCATCCGGATTGGCGGTAAGGACGATCTGCCAACCTTCCGGCAGTTCCCAGCTGATCAACTCATGGTTTTGCAGCAGTTGCATCAATCCGCGGAGGATCCGTTCATCGGCGCGGTTGACGTCATCAATCAATAAAATGCCGGGACCGGGCTCGGTGGGCACCCATTCCGGAGCCGCAAAACTCGTAACGCTGTTGCCGCTGATGGGATCGACTTCTACCCGCGGCATCCCGAGGAGATCCCCCATCTCCTCAAACTGCGCTGGGGCGATCGCCCGCCATTGGTAGCCGCGGGACTTGGCGATCTGTTCAACCAGTTGGGTTTTGCCAATTCCATGGCGTCCCCAGATGCAGATAGGCGTAGCACGCTGTTCGCCGTTGCCCAGCAGGTGTTCGATAAACTGTTGTACCTGCAGGGCTTGGCACGCTTGGCCGTAATAGGTGTATGAATGCTGCGTCATCGACTGGGTTTATCCTGTTGAGGTCATGGGGATCACGCGGCCATAGCGACGCAATGCCGCTAGGTCCGTTCTTAGTGTTGCTGTGTTGTTTGCATGGGTATGGATCAGCCACAGCAGTGGTGCTCTTGGGGAGAGCTGCGGTGGCGGTGCTTCACCATCGGTAAAGTAGACAATGGCGTCTACCCGTAGGCGGTTAGCCTCAGCGATGACGGGGGTGAACTCTGTACCTCCGCGACCGGATACGTTCTGTGGGGGTTCGCCTTTATAAGAGTAAGTTCGCTGGATTTCACTGTCACATTCCACCACGGTGATCTCCGCACCGGCGCGCCAGATGTGGTTCAGCTCAGTAAAGAAAGTGGCCAACTGTTTGTGATTGACGCTGGCCGAGGTGTCGATAGCCACCAGCACGTGCTGTTGGGATTGGATCTTGATCCCCGGCGTGGTGCCGTAACGACGCGATGGTCGCCGTAGAGTATTTTTAACTCGGGTTTTACGACTGCTGTTGGTAAACAGACGCAGTAGCCGGCGCCAGTCCACAATCGCTCGGCGCGCTTCAACGGCGCTTTGCAATGCTTCCAATACGATGCCAGGCAGTTGCTCCCGCATTGACGGGCTAAACGCCACGCGTTCGGCCATCTGTACCTGTTTGTGGGCTAACTGCTGTTTAAGCAGCGATTGACTGAATTTTTCCAACTGCGCAAAAGGCTGCCAGCTGGCATGGCTGGGCTGCCAGTCGACAGGTGGCGCCGCGAGGTTTTCCCCTTCGTCTGAGGTTTTCCCCGTGGCGTTACTAGCAGTGGCATCTCCATGGCCTGACGATTGGGCCTGACTTGCGGCGGACGGCGGCACAATGCCTTGTGCCAGCGCCTGATAGTAGAAGGCGACATCGCGACCCCGTGACAATGGTGCCAGTCCTGCTTCCTGTCGCAGTCGATTGAGACTTTCCAGCGTTGCTGCGTTGGTGGCGAGCTGATGGGACGGCAGGTACTGATTGACCACCAGATCGGCCGCCAGATCAAATCGGGCTTTGTCGGCAAAGTCGCCACGTAGGGTGAGGTGACCGAGCACCAGGTGCAGCACTTCGTGTTTGAGCGCACCCAGTTGTTGCTCCGGCGTCAATGCCTGCCAGCACACGTCATTCACCGTCACTTGTACGTCGGTCATGTTGTGCAACTGCAGGGTTAAGGGGGCTTTATCACCGTTGTCTTCAGACAGCGGCTGCGACACTTTCTGCAAACCTGTGAGGTAGTGGCCGTAAAACGGCTCTTGCAGCATCAGTCTGACAAGCGTTTGTGACAGGGATCCCTCTATGATAGCACCATTCTAATAACTAATTGATTTGCCGTCAATTATCCATATAGATTGGCCGATATCAATCGTGAACTTCGGTACTTGCGAGCTAAAGCAACAGGTTGCTTGGTCTAAGGCCGTTCTGGTTTCGAATGCCATTTTTATCAAGGAGCTGACGCAGTATGCCAGCGAGTGCCGCGCAAGATAATCTCAATTCCCCGTTGATCCCACATCAGAAGTACAGCTTGTACGATGAGGATTTGGACGCACAGGGGCGCGCACTTGCGTGCCACCGCGGCGTCACCGAGCTGCATTGCTGTCTGCGTAAAACCCAACCTGACTGGGTGCATCTGGCGCAAGCATTTCCGGATTTACGAGTGTTGCACGTCAGCGCCGATAACGCCCAGTTGGCGACACTGGCAGCTCTGCCCAATATTGAGCAACTGGATATCACCTGCACCGATGAGGTTGTCGCGGTCGAACTCGCCGCCAGCAGCGCCTTACAGAAATTTCAGCTCACCTTGCAAGGCACCAAACAACTTTCGCTGGACCTGCGCGCGGCGTCTCAGTTAGAGGTCGTGTCCGTCCGTATGCCCAATGGGGACACTGACCAAACCGTTGCTGTCAACCAGCTCGCCATGCCGGATAGTTTGAAAGAGGTGACCATCGAACTGCCGCAGATCGGCCGCATGCCATTGCCCTTTATCGGCTGCAGCGAGGAGCTGAGATTGATTAACGTCAATCTGCAGCAAGGGGATTTTCCCGCTGAAATGCTGGGTGAGGCGCGGCGGGTAGGGCGGTTAACCTTACGCCAGAGCCAGCGAGGCCAGCCCCTCAGTGCCGCGCTATTGCGCAATTTAACGTCGGTGGACGATCTGGTTCTTGACTTGAAGGACAGTGAATGTTCGGCCGACCTGTTTCCAGCCCAGTTGGTTTTGCACTCGCTGATTTACGCCAATAGTGCACAAGGCCGAGTGAACATGGCGCAATGGCGCCTGCCTCATTTGCGTAAGGCCGAGTTGTTTGCGATGGAAAATGGTCCGTTCGGCGACGATCAGTTGATGTGGCTGGCCCACAGCCCCCAACTGACCGAGTTGGAAGTGAGAAACTTCCAGACTCGCTACCGGACTTACGAAGAGCAAAAGCGGGCGCCTGTGGTACCCATGCCGAAACTGCCGGCGTTACCGCAGCTGAAAAGTTTGACGCTCATTCAGTGTCACGGTGAGGATCTGTCTCGTTATACCGGTACTCTGCCAAAACTTGAAGCGATCGAGCTCTATTCTTGCCGGTTAGATCGTTTGGGTGATCCGACGGCATTCGCACAACTGCGAAGCTTTTATGTGAATCAGCAAGCCCATGTGGGGGAGATGGCACCAGAACTGGATGAGCTCTGTCATCTGCCGTGCTTAGAGGCGGTGCACGTCCAAGCGGATTTCGTCAACGACGATGCGCCGATGGCTTTGGCGTTATTACCCGCCAAGTGCAAGGTGACGGTCTATTTCGATAACAATGGTCGGATAAGTGAGGTATTGGAAAAGATCATCAAGCTGCTGGCTTCTGCGCAGTTGCCGCTTGAGCTGCGACAGGATTATTTCCGCCGGTTATTCGCACTGCGCGCCAAGCGCCAGATCCCAGCTGAAGAGGATCGCTACAATCTGACCTTACTCGAAGGGCGCTACTCGCCGTTTAAAAAGGCCGGACAGCAATGGCTACGTCAGATCAGTGACACATCGGTGGCTGAACTTCCCCTGGGTCCCGATACCTGCTTGTTTGTATGCGGTCGCAGCGGCTTTAAAGCCGCGCAGCTACAGGCGAAAGCGGACGAGATCGGTTTTACGCTCTGTAAAACCTTGGATGAGCGGGTCACTCATATCTTGGTCGGTGCCAGTCCCAAGAACACCCACTTGTTTGATAGCGCCAGCCACCGCTTAATCGACGACAGTGCTTTACAAGACCTGTTTGAGCAGCAGACGCCGCAGTTTTTGCAGCAACCCAGTGCGCTGGACAGCGGCATGGTTGAGAGTGTGCTGGCGATGCTGGCCTCGCCGGATGAAGCCTCCCATCGGGTGGCGGTTGAGATGCTGAAACAGGGCGGGGTGACCGAGGCGATGTGGATGCCCTTGTTCCTGATATTGAAAACCAGCACAGATCCGCAGCTGCGTGAATCGATCAAGGGGTTACTCGCCGGCCATGGCGATGCTCTGTTCCAGTTGGCGGTCAACGATCGGGTGCTGTTTAATGATGTGCGCGGTCGCGATAAAGAGAGCAACGATCTGAAATGTCAGGGACCCATGCTCAAACGCATTAAGACGGTATCGAAGCGTTGGGGTGAAGCGGTATCGGGTCAGTTTGCGTTGGCCTACTTTGAACGATTTGGCGAGGGCCTGTTGTATCTTTTGCAACAAAAAACCGACAGCGCGGAGCGGCAGCAAGCCATTCAGTGGCTGGTGGAAGGGTCGCGGCTCGATTGGAACAAGGGCTGTGGCTTTAACCACATACTCAATGGTGGGTTGGGTACCGATCTCTACCAGCCGGATGATCGCCAGCTGTATCACTGGCTACCCGGCCTGCTCGATTACCGTTACACCCTAGGCAAATCCAAAACGCAGCTGCCGGTCGAGCTGGCCGAACAGATCACCGATTTGAATCTGGAAAACTGTTACCTCGATGTGTTGCCGAAAGGATTTGAGCAGTTTACCAAACTCACCAAGCTCAACTGCCAGTTCAACCATTTGGATAAGTTACCGGCCAAGTTTGGATTGCTGACTGAACTGGAAGAGTTGGACTTGTCCTACAACCACTTCGATGAGTTTCCCAAGGTGTTATTGAAGTTGAAGAAGCTTAAGCGCTTGGATCTAAGACGGGCTAAGCGACCCGACACCCCAGATCGAAGCCCCAACTATCAAAACGATCAAGAATTGGAAGTCCCTGAAGCGTTTCGTCAGCAACTGCCGGATTGCGTGATTCTGATCAACGATTGATGACCCTCTATCGGCTTCGATAGCGGGCAAACGGCCCTGCGTAAAGTTGAAAACGTATTCGCGATATCAAGCAGTATGCGCAACAGGGTGATAGTCTAACGGCCATCGCACAGCTGGGCCCTGACAGGATCACCCAGCTGGGTACCCTTGTATTGAAAAACACAATAATGAAAAAGATAGATTTTAAAAAAGAGCTGAAAACCCTGTACCGCCCTTCGGCAAAGAAGGTCGTTGAGGTTGATGTGCCGGCGATGAACTACCTGATGGTGGATGGCGATGGCGCACCCGGCAGCGAAGCACATCAGGCCGCGATTGAGGCCCTCTATACCGTGGCTTACATCCTTAAATTCATGATTAAGAAGGGCGAGCTGGCTATCGATTACGGTGTGCTGCCGCTGGAAGGGCTGTGGTGGGCCGAGGATATGTCCGATTTTGTTAATGACAATAAAGACAATTGGATTTGGACCATGATGATTATGCAACCTGAGTGGGTTAGCCAGGCTTTGTTCGAGCAGGCCGTAGCCCAGGTCAAAGCCAAGAAAAATTTGGTGGCCATCGACAAGGTACGTTTTTGCGCCTTTAGCGAGGGCCGCTGCGCGCAAACCTTGCACATCGGCCCGTTCTCAGAAGAGGGACCCGCGGTGCAACGGGTCCATCAGTTTATCGAACAATGCGGTGCCGCACTGTCCGGTAAACATCATGAGATTTACCTTAGTGATATTCGCCGCGCGGCCCCTGAGAACTGGAAAACCATTATCCGCCAGCCCATGTGCTGAAGCCTCTGTATTGGCAGAGCGGTGGGGGGGGGAATTCTAATCCCGCTCCGCCGAGCAGAATGTACCGAGTTTGACGGTCTTCACGATGCGAGATAGCCAGCGCAGATCAAGAGGGGGTGAACAAATAGTTCCATCTCCCTACGGCCTCAGAGCGGAGGTATTGATCACCCCATGCGATGAAGTCACCCGGCGATGACCTAGCCAAATACCGTAACGCCCAGGACACTTGTGGCTGGAGAGGCTTGCTAAGAGCTGGCGAGTGATCATCAGACAGCTGCGCTGAAAGGTGGTAGGTGATAGGTGCTAGGGGAAAAAGAGCCCGAGCGGAAAGTGAATGGCCGATGGGGGCCAATTCCGGCCGTTAGATTTTTGATAGCCAGACTGATTGTATAGTCATTGAGCTGAATGATGTTTCAATTCACTCTGACCCCATTGGTCCTGCGAAACGTCATGAATGTTCACTTCTTTTTCACCCTATCTGTCAGGTTCCCGGTGATTGATGGCTCGCGTACGGGTCAGCAAAATAGACATCGATGTTGACCGCTTTAGCTACTTCCTCATGTCCGACATACGCGCCGCCATTCTCCAGCGTTAGGGTGTGCTTGTGAGTGATGGATTTGAGCTTTCGCGCACTGTCCACCTGCGCACATCCGATACCCAACTAGCGAGCAAAAGTCTGCTTTTTCGGTCAACCAAAGTGACTATATGGGCAGACTTACCTTTTGCGGTATCACCTTCCCAGTTGCCGAGACGCGTACGCTCATCAGCGATGCCAGGGCGCTGCTCTATACCAACACGGTTGAGGATGATGCACCGGCCCGCTATGCGTTTTCGCCATGCCAACGTGTTTTGCCGAACCGTGGTAACTGTCGATACCAAGAGCCTCCATTAGGTCGGTTTTTACAATTCGGCGGTATAGCATAGGTATACTGATTCCTCAGATTTGGGCCACTGACGGTAAACCATTGCTCTCGATCTACACCGGTGTGCGACTGGGGCTACACACGCCAGATAGGAACAGGCAAAGGAATACCAGGCAATATCGGTAACTGTATGATTTTAATCTTGTTTTATGGCTATGTCAGGATTAATGCTGGTTGTCTTCTAAGAACTGCTGCAGGCCTGTTTTTATTTGTACTTCACCCTGAACAAACGCTTCCGTAGAGCCATATTTTCGAGTCACATTTGTCGTGACCTTGCTGATGGATAAGTCTATGCGACTGCGGCAAGAGGCCATGATCTGGTTGAGGTCGACGTTTTTGTGGGCTTCAATCCAGGGCAAAGAGAGGACAATCGACAACATATTCTGACAGATCTGCTCTGTTTTGAGATTTCTACCCTGTTTTCGCAGCATTGCATTACGTTTGTTTACCGCGCTGCCACGCTGGTAATAGAGAAGCATCTCTTTTACCTCCTCCAATGACGAACTGTCACCATTAATAAAATCGGATTCTCGGACTGCCATCCAAGGTTCTTCATACACAGTCATGATCTCATTGAATGTGCGTTCAAGCGAGGCAATCAACCTTGGTTCCGCTTGGCTCCATAGTGAGAAGTTGCACATGGCAAAGGTAAAGGGGTTCTTTAGATTTAAATGCTGATAAAACATAACCGTGACAATGTTTGTTGCTAATATCATTTCAATCTTTCCAGTATTGAAATGCTGAGTTTCTTTAATCAGGCTTAACTCCTGCAAAGCCTGTCTGTGGTAGAGAGACAAGAACAGGCTATCTTTGTTGCTAAAGTGGCTATACAGCATCGCTCTAGAAACGCCTGCCAATTTAGCGATTTCCGCCATAGAGAAGCCCAAAAGCCCTTGTTTTTGTATGATTACAACGGCAGCATCCAGGATCCTATCCAAAGCTGAGTCTCTATTTTTTTCTTTTAATACCTGTTTTGCCATATCAGTTAGTTATCCAGATCACCTTGAATAGAAGTACAAGTAACGCCCCGTAAGCGTAAAGTCTACACCAGATCCTTCGTAAAATTATGCATATGACCCAGTGTTGTCAGACAATCTGTCGTAATATTTTTCGGTAAATGACCGGCACCAGGAGGTGACGTCAGACGTTTGTGAGTTTACGCTCGCACTTGGCTTTTTGTGGGTGTGTTTTTTACTTGTGCGTGTGCGGTGATGTGATGTGGTACACATATAAGGTAACCGCAACGCTTGGGGAAACCGATCACAAATCAGTTCGCAAAAAGCTGATTAGATATAACAAGACAAGGTTGAGGCCGCGTCGGTCACCGTCAATAGCGTTTAATATAAATATGGATGATGAATCATGAAACGTTTAACACTTTCCTTAACAATTGTTGCATCGCTTGGTCTCTCTGTACCCGCGATGTCGGCGAGCTTTCCCAGTGCACCAAGTGTTGGTACTCTTGGGTATATTGAAATTGACCCGTATGGTAATTCACCTCTAACCGCACTTATTGATCTAAACGGCAAAGTGCTTTCTGATGTTTCTGTCCGTGTCCATGGGAAACCAAATGGGGGCGTGGATATTAGCTATCCCGTTGGCAAGAAGGCCTTACTGCAACACGATGGTGTGCCTATTTTTGGCTTATACCCCGACTATCGCAACACCATTACTGTCGACTTCACTCTTGATGGCAAAAAAATTAGTGAAACCTATCAAGTGATGACTTCCTCTTTGGTCAATAAGCACATGGATAGTCGGAACATTACTGCCTTGCAAGAGATAGAAGTAAAACATGTTGAGCCTGGGTTTGAAGATCGTCTTTACCTGAACAACTCACATACCTACATAGCGCAAGGCACCGATCTTCATTGGGCCGGACGTAAGAGTAAATCAGATAAAGAGAAGGGCGCGTGGATGGCTGCACCTGCGCAAGGCGCTGCATCTTTTGACTCTGCTCCAGTCACCTACATTGTCGATACACAAGGTGAATACCGTTGGTGGCTTGATCCAGATGCGACCTATGACTCCAGAGGGAGTGACATCGGTAAACGTGGATACTTGATGGGAATGCACGAGGTTGAAAATGGTCAATTTACCTGGGTACAGGGACAAGATTGGGGCTATTTCAACATGCTTGGTCAGGTCGAAACCTATAAGCTTCCACGTGGCTATGTCGACGGTTCACATGAAGTTCTTCCAATGGGAAATGGCAATGTTCTTGTTCGTGCTGCGAAACGAAATTACCTAAACCCAGAGGGGGATGTGGTCATGACGGTTCGAGATCACATTCTGGAGTTAGATGCTCGCGGTCATCTGGTCGATACATGGGTGTTGCCTGAGATCTTAGACCCATATCGTGACGCTTTGTTGTTGGCTTTGGACTTGGGGGCAGTTTGTGTCAACGTATCATTCGATGACGCAGGTAAAACGCTGGACAAGCACGAAACCGAAGCGCCTTATGGCGATATCCCGGGCGTAGGCGCAGGCCGGAACTGGGCGCATGTAAACTCAATTTCATACGATGCGAGTGATGACAGTATTGTCCTATCAGTCCGTCACCAAGGGGTTGTGAAAATTGGCCGGGATAAAGAAGTTAAGTGGATCCTCGCGCCTTCCGTCGGCTGGAATGAAGCTTTGTCTAAAAAACTGCTGACGCCAGTCGATCATAAAGGTAAAGCGATCAACTGTACCAACTTAGGTAAGTGTGATGGCGACTTTGACTTTACGTACAGCCAGCACTCAGCTTGGTTGAATGACAAAGGTACTTTAACTGTTCTTGATAATGGTGGCGGTCGCCACTATACACAGCCTGCATTGCCTTCGATGAACTATACACGCTTTGTAGAGTATAAAATCAATCCGAAGAAAATGACCGTAGAACAAACTTGGGAATACGGTAAAGAACGCGGATTTGACTGGTTTAGCCCAATCACCTCGAACGTTGAGTATCGCAGTGATCGTAATACCATCTTTGGGTTTAACGGTTCTGTTAAGTTAGGTGAACCTGGCGCCCGTACCATTGGTCGAGTCAATGAAATTGATTATGACACCAAGAAAGTCATGGTTGAGATTGATATGCATCACGAAAAGCCTAACGGTATCCATTATCGTGGCGTGATCATTAACCCAACGACCTTGTTCTCAGATTGATAAACGGCAGTTGCCATCATTGAAATGTAAGAGCCGCCGTAGTTTATTGTGAACTTAAGAGCCAGCAGGCCCGTTCTGCTGGCTCTTGTTGTTCCTGTCCGTGGCGGACACAGCATTCATCGCAGTCCATTACATGCCCAGGTGTTGGGTATGGATTGTGATTCAGCGACTCCCTCCACAAAGTCGCGGCCCTCCCGTCAGTCCATTTGTTTTCATGACTTAGAGATAATCCTCTAAGCGTTACCGCCGGTGCGATCACACCTCCGTCCGCGGCTTTTGTGCGATTCAAGCACCGCAGTCAATTATCTTGGACCTAATACTTTTAAAGCTCTGTGTTAAGAAAATACTCGACGTGCTTCGATGGTACGTCGAGCCGGTTTATTTACTCTGCCGCTGTCGCTTGGGAGCCGGGCCAGATCCCAAGGAAATCCGGGATCCGGCGCGCACCAAACAGCGACCAACCTAAATCATGTGAATTGGACTTGGCTTGCAGGGTCAGCTCCCAAGCCACCTGTGCGGGGGTTGAGGGGCTGTACTCGCGGATACGGGTCCAAGCATTGTCCTGCTCGAAGCTTTGCCAATCGTTGTTTGCGACGTCGTCGTCCGCAAGGATAAAACCATAACCGGCCAAGATATTGCCTGTGTTCGTTAGAGTCTGGGCACTGCCCATGGCATAACTCACCACACCGGGATCGCCCGGGATCTCGCTGTCCCAATGCTGCGTGAGCAGGCCGTTGTCTTCATCCAATCGGTATTGCACGATCCGAGACCGGGTATCCGCCGGTGCGGTCGGCGTTTGAAAGGCGTGCGCTTGGTAATTGGCGTTATCAAACACCATCAGGTGTCCATCTGGGGTAATGCTGGGGCTGTGTTGGTGCCAATACCACTGGCCTTGTTGCATCGCTAGCTGTGGGAACGCGCTTTGTGGCTGATCTGGCCCTGCTAACCATAGCGGTGCCACATTTTCGTGGCTTCTATCGAGCTTGGCAACGGCGCTAAGGTGGCGGAAATTGATCAGCGCGTTGCCGTCGGCCAGAGGTAAGATCTTGTTAGCATGCGACCAGCACCAGGTATCAGGGAAGCCTCGACGGGTCCAATAGCCGATGAAGGTCTCGTAGCCGATATCAAAAGGGTCAAGGTGATCAAACGCTCGCCAGCGCCAGACTATCTCGCCTTCCGGCGTGATCTCCAAGGCTTCATCCCCCATTACCCATTGCGTCTTACGAGGCGCTTCGGTATCGGTTTCACTGGTGTAATAGTTCTCGACTTGGCGGCGCTCACTGCCCAGTAACAACAGGTTGCCATTATCGAGCTGATTGAACGAGTGATGAAAGGTGAGGGTATCGACCGGGATCCCACCTTCGAGTGGACCTTGCGGTCGGTGTGCTGCGTACCACTGACGCAATACATTGCCTAGAGGATCGATCTCCACCAGCCGGTAGTCCTGAGTCATATAGATGACGGTACCTTGTGCTGTGATCTGGTAATCGCTGATCCGCGAGTCGCTCTGATAATGCCAGATCACCTCACCCCGATCGTCCACTGCCACCAAGAGACCGAAATTGCGATTAAAGTCGTTTGCTTTGCTGTCGCCCTGAGCCGCATTGGCGACGGGGAGGCGCCGACGCGGATTAAACAGGGTGATACCTGGCTCGGTGATCACGCTGGCATTTCGCTTGATCAGAATGTCCGGGAACTGAGCTGGATCGCTCGGTAAGCGGGGCGCGGTATAGTGATGATTGAGTGTAAAGCTGGACTCGTGGTTGCCTTGCTCGGTTACCTCCACCAGGATCTGGTGCTGGCGGCCGGGGTAGAAGCCGACAAGGGGCAATGGGGTTTTGCCGCCGTCATGTCCGGTAAACTCGAAACGACGCTGATGGCGATCGCTACTGAGCGTCACGGTCAGATCAACCGGTTGGCTCGAATGGACAAACAGCACCGCCGCATTCGGTACCGAAGGATTGGGATTTGGACGGATGTAGCTTTCCAGTGCGCTAAAAGCGAGTAGGGGAGCCGGCAACAGCGCCAATGCACCCAACAAAAGTTTTTTTATCACGGCTATGTCTCAAATAATATTGGTGGATAAAGCGACAAGTTAGTGATTATGGCTCGTTGGCATAGAGGCCGACGCGAGCCATCGCCGATCTGTCTTGTTCCTTCATATCAAGCCAATATGCTATTTGTTGATAGCGTTCAAACCATTGATTTAAATCAATGTAAATGGGGAAGGTATCCAGTATCGGTCATCGTTGTGATGTTGGTGACGACGTAATGGAATAATTGCAACCCAGAGGCTTGAACGTCGAGGCTAGCAGCTTATTAAATTCTCAGGAAAGAAATACATACAGCGGAGAATATTTATTGGTGAACGCCGTTGCATAGCCGCTAGTGTAGATGTGTTCGCTGTCTAGACAAAACGGGCGCTGGAACTGCTGCCATCCTTACCAAGCCTGGTTTCAAACTCAAGACTAGGCATACTTCTTTTGGGGTACATTATTTGGCTTAGATACGTTACTAATTCACTTTATGTTATTCTGGCCCGCGGCAGACCAATTTACTGCCCTAACGCTGTAGAAATCTGTTCTATATGCTGGACGACTTCCTTCCTTCAAATAAAGTTACTGTTTCTACGCTTGCTGAAGTGTTTTTATCCATCCGCACAAACTATCTGAGTTGATTTATCCATGTGTTTATCATTTTGAGGAAGCTTGCTAATAAAAGCTTCCTCATCATGATAGCAGAATGAACAAAAGGTCAAATTGTCAATCTAATTATGACCTCAAGCATCTCTTCAAAGCAGGGAGCTAATGCATCAATATTGACAGCGTGACAATATATACCTTGTAGTTGATCAGGCTTAAAGTCATCAGCCAAATCGCTGTCATTCAGCATTGAAGGGTCATTTGCCATCCGAACCAACAGGTCTTCGCCTCTTTCATTGTCTGGACCAGTTCCTTCCGTGAGTCTTGAGCCCAACCCTAGTGTGAGAACATAAATACCCTCTTTTCTTGCTTGTTCAGCAATGTCTTCGGTCAGATTTCGAGCTACCCTATTTACCCGTTGATATAGTGCGTTGGAGCCACCGTTGGTGAAGTTTGTAACAGGCCGTATAGGATGATCTGGATTAATAACGAAAAACTCCTGTTCATCAGGGTCGTGTGTATTGTAATAGAGTGGAAGTGATGCCAGTCTGTTATGTATACCGCCTTCAATATAATAGGGTGACGGAGCTTGTTCAGCTATGGCATCCGGTTCCCAAAGTCCACGTGGATTACCAGAACGACCATCACCAGACCGAATAGATCCAGAGTATGTTGAACCATCCAAAAATTCAAACTCAGATGAGAAAGTATTGGGAGCACCATCATTAAAAATAACGATGACTCTTAGGCTCGCCGGATCCGAAACTGTGCGAAGCTGATTGAGAGCATTCCACATTCCTTCGGAGGCGTTGGTATATTGGCTTGGCCTACCATTGCCACCAAACTCAAAGTCATCAATTTCGTTACGGATCTCGGCTATGTCGAATCCACGATGAGATTCGAAAGGTACGGGATTTTCAGCACCAAAGGCATAAGATATTAAAGAAACACGATCAAAACTCTCATTAAACCGCGCAACAAAATCTTTTGACCGGTCAATGACATCTTGTGTCACATCACCGTCATCACCGAATCTTAAAGATGTCGTATTATCAATCACCAACGCCAAGTCTACTGGCCTGCGAATCGTTTCGGCGTTAACATTGACATCCAGTTCGCTCCAGCCTGCGACATTGAGTAGCATGGTTTCCATTGGTGCTGAAGCGGATGCGTTAATGTGGATCAAACCGTCACTGTCATAGCGAAACTCAATCGGGTCTAGGTTCGGGGTAGAGTCGAAGTAGCTACTTCCAATGTTGGCGTTGAAGTACTTTTGTGCAGCCGCTCGGGCAGCGTCCTCGCCATCCGAAACCGAACGAGCGGCTGCTAATACCGCAGCATCGACCGCGGAATATAACTTAGCCCGAACGGCATAAGCCCGGCCTCCATCTAAGGCGAGTCCGACCATGACAAGCAAGACTGGCAATGCGATGGTCATCATCATTATGACGACACCTCGTTGAGCAGTGTAACTTTGTAACCTAATTGGGCTCATATTACGCATTGTCTTTGCCTCACAACATGCTCATTGAATATAGTTGCAATTCATCCTGGATAATAAACTCTACAATGGAATCGTAGTCATATGACACTTCGAACACATAGACGGATTCGCCGTTATCCAATGCCAAAGGGAAGTCTCTTAACCTTTGCTTTCGCCTAGGCATGTTACATTGGCCATTATTATCTCTGCTTCGGCACCTTGACCATATCTGACTTTGTTTAGTCGAACCACTGTCAGTCCAACGATATTGACTTTGAACATAAGGGTCGCGGCGACCATCACTAAGGACCAAACTAATATAAACAACACCGTCTTCTGTTAAATCTAATGGCGCTGCAGTAAGTGCTAGAGCATCAACAATCTCCTTGGGAGACTGGCTTAATGATCTTGACGCTAAATTAGCACCCTCCCGAGATATATTGACTAAAATATTATTTGCTTGCAAGATCTGTGACATTTCGAAGACAGCAAGGAATGAAAATACTAATATAGGTGCAACAATGGACATCTCTACGATAGCGAGCCCTTTTTGTTTTTTAATTCCAGTGACTCTATCTATACGCATAGTGTCTCCTAAAAACTCTCATTTTTCATTGTCGCAGCAACGGTAAACTGATAATTGTTCCCCCTTATTACGGCGGTCATGAAAGGATTTAGTATCGGCCATTGGCAGCGAATATTTATCACAACGACTTGACCCGGCCCTCCATATCCTGTGACTGGATTGCCTGATGAATTGGTGACCTTGATATCATCTGTTGATGTCACGCGGTCAAATAGACCTTGCGAACTATCGATGAGTTTTTGAAGTACTGCCGCTTCTCTGTTTCCGCTGTCTTCAGGGTCAAGGTTTGTACGACCTGTTACTGCATATCTTGCTGCTTCACGCACGGCATTTTGCATGGTCAACTTTACATAGCTCATCATCGCAAAATCCATTACGGCGAAGATGAGAAGGAAGAAGACCGTACCGACAATGGCAAATTCCACGCACGTCGTACCCTGATTACGATGATATACGCTGTGGCACCGACCTTTTCGACGTTGATTCTGCAACATGCTTTTCAGCATTGAACCGCCTCTGATCTTGGAGTACTACCTGTAACTCCAAATCGTAGCCTGAATCTCTGAGTGATCCCTAACTCAATCGATGGAGATGTACATTTATAGTTGGCGTCAGGATTTTAAGCAAACAAGAGAAGGTATATTTCGTTGTGAACGGAACCCATCACCAAATGAACAATATATATAACAATTCGTTATAGGTTCATCTGTTGTTGAGCTCAGGTCAGGTACAACGAAGAACGTTGTTATACTTGAAGAGTTGTTCGTAGCACTCCGCATTTTACGTATCTAAATTCAATTAAAGTCGTCCAAGCAGTTGAATTTATAGGGTGGCATGCGTCTTGATATGGCACCCTGAATATTCGCGCTGCCTAAAGGCGGGTTTGCTGACCGTCGGCAAGTAACTCGAAGGTCATCGCCTGGCTATCGAGCATTAGAGCGCGATAGTGCTCGAGCAGGCTCTGCTTGCTCACTTGCTGCAGAGCCTTGAGCAACGCCTGATGGCTGTCAAAGCGTTGGCTTCCCGCTAGAAAGTCGCGGAAGTAGGGCTCCGACTCAGCAATGATCCCCCGCGGTTTGCTCATCAGTTGCCTCAGTGCGGCCTGTTTTAGCTGTTGGAAAGCGCCATCCTCCAACACATCCAAGGTGGCAATAAACTGGGCGTTAAATCGGTCAAGGCGCTCGTTTATCTGATCTGGCGCCATATGATTGCTGTGGATCAGGATCCCAAGGCCGGCAGAGGTCCCTAAGCTGATCGGGTTGCTTTGTACCAGGTAGCCTATCTGCTCCTCGGTGCGCAGTTGGGTAAACAGCGCCGGCCTGAACACTTGGTTAAGAAGCAGCATGTGGGCCATGGTTTCGGTCGACGCCGTTGATCCTGGCACGACAAAGGCCTTATAGAAGCCAAATCCCTCCTTATCTGTCTGCCAACGACGGTGGATCGTCTTGTTGGGCTCGGCCGTGACTGTTTTCTGATTGGCGGGCGCGCTCACCGGTGTTTCGATCGGCATGAGCTGCTGCAATCGCGCCGTCAGTGTCTTGAGTTCCGCCTGATCGTAATTACCAAAGGCAAACACGCGAAGGCGTTGCCGCTTGACCAGTTCACGCTGGTATTGGCGCAGCGATTGGGGGGTTAGCCGACCGACCGCTTCGAGGCGTTGCTCCGGTGTCCAAGCCGCTTCGAGTGTGGCGACATGAAACTGGAATTGCACTTGTGTGAGGAGATCGCCGGTTTGGATCCGCTTCATCCATCGTTCAAAGCGATGCCGGGCCCAGGCAAACTCTTCGTCGGTGGGGGAGAGCTGGACAAAGTGTTCCGTCAGTTGCTCGGCGAGTGCGCTGTGTCGCTTAGTGCCGTGGGTCAAACGAAAAAACTGACTGTTTGCTGGCGTGCGCTCTATCTCGATCTGGGTGCTTTGTTGTTTCTCCTGCTCCGACAAAGATGAGAGGCGTCGTATGTAGATGTCGTTGAGCAGGCAGCTCAGTACGTAGTTTTCTGTGCTTGATAGGCCAAGATCGGAATTGAACACCACTGTCATGGTGCCAGTTCCGTTGGGATCGTGTTGGCTGTGAAGTAACCACGACTCGGCGGTCGGTGAATCGACCAGCAATATTGGCGCAGGGGTTGATCCCGGAGCGTGCGTGACGGGACGCGGTTTGGCGGTGGCTTTGTTACGGCGCTCGCGCAGTGGTGGCAGTGAGAGGGCTAAGGGGCTGCTTTGCTGCCAGAGTGCGCGCTCTGGCGCAGTCATGGGCTGAACGCGATAGCGCCCTGAAAAGTAGGGGATGGTGCGATCAACCTCAACACCGGGTTCGATATGCCAGAGTCTAAGGTTGTCTGGTGTGAGTTGGCTGAGCAGTGACTGGATCGCGTCAGGATCAAATCGGCCATGGAGGTAGCGGCCATCCAACAGGTGGCGGGGTGGATAGTCGTGTGCCCGAGTACTCAAGGCATTCGCCAGTACCAGTGGGGAAGGGGGATCGGACGCGATGAAACGGCGTTTCGATAGCGCGGAAAATTCGCGGTAATACGCCTCTGTTACCCCTTCCTCGCGAATAAGCGCCAGATAAGAAAATAGCGCGTTCAGGATCGCATCCTTGCTTTCACTGCCGAGGGGCGTCAACGCCAGCTCAACCTGAAACCGGCCGGTGGCGCCGTAATAGGTTGGATCGTCATTGATCTTAACCCCATCCACCCACCCTTGGTGACGCAAGCTAGCCATCAAACCGCCCGGGGCTTCTGAGCTTAATAGCTGACGTACATAGTGATTCGGCTTGGCGCGCCACTGCGCCTTGTTATTGCTAATGGTAAAGTCGGCGATCAAGGTGCGCATGGGCTGATGAGGCGCATAGTTGATGTGGATCCCGCGATCTTGTTCACGCACAGCCGGCTTAACGACGCGAGGCCGGGGGATCTGACGATCCGGGATCGCGCTAAACAACGGCTCAATGAGCGGTTCCAACTCCGTTAAAGAGTGCGGAGCAACCACCGCCAACGACATAATATTGGCCGAGTAATAACGCTGATAGAAGGCGATGGCGGCGTCTCGTAAATTGGTGTGCTCGGTGTCCTTTAGGGTTTGCAGGTTGCCGCTACTTAATCGGGCTCGAGGATGAGCGGGATCGATCGTCTGTCCTACGATCTCGGACAGGATCCGCCGATCCCTTTGACGATTGAGCGACCATTCGTTGTCCACTGCATAACGCTCTTTTTCCATGTACTCAGGACGAAAACCCGGCTTGACGAACATGGCGGCAAATTCAGCCAGCGCCAGGTCGGCTTGCTCTGCGTCAATGGAGAACATGTATTGGGTGCGATGTTGGCTGGTAACGCCGTTGATTCGCCCCCCTCCTTGTGCAACCCGCCGCTTCAGACCATTGACGTGGGAGGCTTCGGCGCTGCCTTGTAGGATCACGTGCTCTACGTAGTGGGCCAGTCCGGGCAGCGCGTTTGGATCGTGGCCGCTGCCAACTCCGACGGTCAGCGATACCGCGAAGGAGGTCGCCTCCGGATCGGACACTAGGATGGTACGTAGACCATTACTTAGTGTGAGATAGCGGTATTCTCGCGGATCTCGGGGGCTTTTATTGATTGCGACGGTGGCGCTCGGCGGAGCGGGCTCGATAATGTTTTGAGTTGAATTGTCAGTTTGACTACAGCCTGTCAGTAGCCAAAGCACGGTTAAAGCGGGGAACCAATATCCGTATAGTTTTTGCACCTACACCTCCAAGTGTCATGGCCAGTCTCGCTGGCCTAAGCGCGCATGCGCTGTGCTTTCGCTCAGGCTCGTTCCATATGTGCTTCAATTCAATGGTTATTCTAATTTGATGTGACATAACTCACGTAAGCCGGTTGGTGTCGATAGCCTCTGCTATTACCTCAACTGCCCGTTGAATGGGGCAGTTGATGGCGACGACGTGTGTGGTCCGTCAATTTAACGCCTGGAGCCGGATTGTGGGGGGCATGCCGCCATTAGCACGCTGCCTTAAACCGGAATAGCAAAATCCATTCGTGTTGCACTGGTAACGTTGCGTGTTGGTTTGGCGGTGGTGGAGCAGGGCAATGCGCTGCTGCTATCAATAGGCGTTCAATTATCACCCGAATGCGTGCATTAATTATCACCACGAACGCGGGAATTGGGAGCGAGCGCAGGTGTTGGCAAGTTGGCTTGTGACAGGTCACATCCTTGATGGGTATCGTTACGTTGATGTGACGGTTGTTTGACAAGGAGTGCGCGATGGCTATTACCCTGCGCAATATCACTATTGAGGCCTCTGGCTCATGTTTATCTATCCCGCATTGGCGCCTCGATACCGATCAACAATGCTTCATCTATTCAACCTATCGCAGCGTCGGTAGCCTGCTAGCGGCTGCCATTGACGGTAAAATGGCACTTAAGGACGGGACGATTGAGGGACTGCCTGAGCGGGTGGCGCTGGTATCGCATGCTGAGCAACAAGGGTTGTTAGAACAGGAGATCGCTAATGATGACTCCGATTATCTTGATAAGACCGATCCGGGCCGTTGCGTTCGCACCTTGGTGGCCGAGCATTGTGGATCTGAGAGGGAGTGTGAACAACTGCTACAGCAATTGGATCTGCTCGGACTTGAAGACAGAGGCTTTCGTCAACTGTCGAGCGGTGAAATACAGCGGCTGATGCTGGCTCGTGCACTCGCAGCGAAACCTCGGTTGTTGATCTTGGATGATCCGTTCGCAGGGCTTGACCAATCTCATCAGCTGGATCTCGCGCGTTTGTTAGATCGCTTGGCTGAGAAGATTCAGTTGATACTGATCTCCGCTCGCGATGAACATTTACCGAACTGCTTAACGCATGTGGCTATGTTTGAGCGCAAGCAGGATAACGTGCTGAAACTGTGTGATCCCGTCACCATCGCACATTATAAAACACACCCGGTCAGGCAGCAGCTTATCGCGCTATCGATGCAACAAAGTGGTGAAATATTGGCGCAGATCCGCTTGCAGGGTTCGCCGTCGTATCTCGGCAATGTGCGGGTAAGGTTGCGTAATGGTCGTGTTGCGTACCACAACAAGGTGATCTTTGAGGGCGTCAACTGGCAGGTTGATGCTGGGCAACACTGGCAGATCCGCGGACCCAATGGCTGCGGTAAAAGCACTTTGCTGGCGCTGATCCTTGGGGATCATCCGCAGTGCTACGCCAATGATCTTCAGGTCTTGGGTTATCAACGCGGTAGCGGTGAAACGGTTTGGGATATTAAACGGCAGATCGGCGTGGTCTCCTCCGCACTGCATCTGCAGTATCGCGTCAGTTGCAGTGCACTCAATGTCCTGCTGTCCGGATTTTTCGACACGATTGGCTTGTACGATAAACCATCGAAGCGCCAGATCGCCCTGGCCAAAGAATGGTTAGCGCTACTGGAGATGGCGGAGCTGGCCGACACTGGGTTTCGTCAACTCAATTTTGGCCAGCAGCGCTTGCTGCTGATAGGCCGTGCGCTGATCAAGCAGCCTGCTCTATTGATCCTCGATGAGCCCTATCATGGCCTCGATCTATTGAGTCACCGTCTGATCTATAAAGTCCTCGACATGATCACCCGCGAATACCTCGCGCAAGTACTCTATGTTTCTCATTATGAAGAGGACAGTCTGCCGGCTATCCAACACTTCGTTGACTTTGTGCCTCAACAGGGCGGGGTTTTCGAGGTTAGAATTGAGAGTAAGGCTTTGAAAGGCTAGGCGTATTGTAATCTGGCTTGAAGCGAATGACGTGAGCGCAGCAATATGGAGCAACAGAGACAAAGGAAGTTATTATGAAAATCTCTCTATTTGGCCAACGTTTTAGCCTCGGCGGCGGGACATCACGTTTGATGGAAGATCTCGGCGCGCCCGTGCTCAAGGGACAAGAGCGGATCATGATGGGTGGCGGAAATCCCGCCGCGATCCCCCAGTTGCAACAGATCTTTCGTCAGCGCATGCAGCAAATGTTGGATGACGAAGGTCAAGAATGTGAGTTTGATAGCATGCTTGGTGCTTACGATCCTCCGCAAGGGGAGGGTAGCTTTATGAGCGAACTGGCAGCCTTACTGCAGCAAATGTATGGTTGGGATATTACCGCAGACAATATTGCGTTAACCAATGGCAGCCAATCCGCCTTTTTTTGCCTGTTTAACATGTTTGCTGGCCGATTCAGTGACGGTTCGTTCAAACAAGTACTGTTGCCTCTAGCACCTGAATACATCGGCTATGCAGAGCAGGGGCTTGAGCCGGGCCTGTTCACCTCTCGGCGACCCGAGATAGAGTTGATCGGTGAGCATCAGTTTAAGTATCACGTGGATTTCGATGCGTTGGCGATCGACGATAGGATTGGTGCCATCTGCGTTAGCCGACCCACCAACCCGACCGGCAACGTACTCACCAACGACGAGATCGAGCGTCTGTCCTTGTTGGCCGAGCAACACAATATCCCATTGCTGCTCGATAACGCCTATGGTTTGCCGTTCCCGGGTTTGGTGTATACCGACGCCGCGCCGTATTGGCGCGAGCACATCGTATTGTCGCTGTCGTTGTCTAAGTTTGGCCTGCCCGGTACACGCACTGGAATTGTTATCGCCAATCCCAAGATCATCGATGCCTTAAGTAAAATAAACGCCATCGTCAATTTGGCGTCCGGGAGCGTCGGCGCAGCGATCGCACGGGAGTTGGTTAGCAGCGGTGAGATCATCGATCTCAGCGAAAACGTCATTAAGCCGTATTACCAAACCCGAATGCGCACCGCGTTTGACCATCTGGCGACAGAGTTATCCGCCATACCGGGACTGTATTTCCGCATTCATAGACCCGAGGGCGCTTTCTTTTTGTGGCTTTGGCTGCCAAGCCTGCCGGTGACATCGCAGCAGTTGTATCAACGACTGAAGGCGCGGGGCGTCATCATCGTGCCCGGGCATTACTTCTTTCCAGGGCTTGAGGAAGACTGGCCGCACAAGAATGAGTGCATTCGGATCTCCTACGCGGCGGAAGAAAGCGTGGTTAAGAAGGGGCTGTCGATCATCGCAGATGAGATCCGCGAGATCTTCTCTGAATAAAGCAGCATTAGAATTCGCTGGGGCGGACACTTAGCTTGGCGAACCAACGTAACGAGAGATTGGCCAGTTCTAGCTCGCTAGAATTGAGAATGCCCAAACCGACAATACTACCGAGTAGCCACACAATGCATGATTTAACATAATATACATTGTGCGCACTATGGTATAAGTCTTCAAAAACAACTATTTGGGCCAAGATTGGTGTTTTTGATACACTCGCGTCGGTTGTTGGTTGAGCTAACAATGCCAGCGTAGATGAACGATTAGCGACCGAGTTGCCGCTCTCGGCGTAGGCGTTCCTGCTCGACGCGATCAGTAACGCAGCGACTCTTTGCTGACGGAGATGGTGTTCGTTCATTAACTTTTCCATCTGAAGACCAAATAGTAGCCCCAATAGTGTAATTGGTATCAACTTCACCGAGACACAACTGCTCCTCGGCTAAGATTCGGTCAACCTCATTGGCATACTCCTTAGTAGCACACCCTGGCAGGAGACTAACTAACAGGATCAGGGTTACTGCAATCATTCCTTTGAATCGCATGATTATCTCCGTTCTGCGATGTTGGCTAAGTTTGGCATTCCACTCCACCACCAAAGACGTTGCTAAGGCGTGACCGATGACAAAAATATGACCGGTAGTGCCATAAAAATTGTAAGTGCGTATTACTCACAATGAACACGACCTGATTTTAATGTTTGAATCGTGCACGCGATGCCATTGGCTGAACATTCAAGTGAGCGTCAGCCACCGTGGGCTGGCCAGGTCGGCTATTAGGGCTTTCGTATGATTTGGTGTGTTTTGTTTGGCCTATGGCGAGAGCTTAGATTGGATGGGTTTGCCGGTTGTATCTCGATCATGAACCGGCCTGTGCGGTGCCTCAACCCCGACTTTCCTATAAGTCGGGGTTGCGCCAAAAGCCGATATTCAGGCAGTAAAATCTCCATTCCACACGGAATCGTATTCGCCAGTCGAGCGATGTTTGAATACCAGCTGGTAGTATGCGATTAGCTCTCCTTGACCGACCATTTTTACTGCAGTTAGCTTGGCAACCTGGATCAGAAGCTTGGAAATACCACGATTGGTTGCCAAGTAAAATGCGGTCCAACGCGTTATTCCTACGACCAAACTGGCCTTGCGCAGTTGTTTCGCCAACAAGCTCCCTGCCCCCTGTTTTTGCCATTGATCTGCGATGGTGATCGCCATATCAGCTTGGTTGCTGTTGGCTTTATCGCGGATACATCGACAAACACCAATTAACTCCTGCGGTTTCGCCACAGGGAACATCACAAATGCCAGATGATTTTGCTGATCACAGTGAGTAAAAAAATACAGCTCCTTCTCTGTCAGCGGGCCACGATTCATATGGAATCGCAGGTAACGACTTGTCGCGCTCAACGCCATCATCCCTCTTTGTAATGCGGGCGCATCATTGGGGCAGATTGGCCGGATCACCACGGGGGTACCTTTGGGCAGATCAAGATAGCTGGGCTCGAACATAACGTTTCTCAATGGACCCTTCGTTAACAACAGTTTGTCCGAAAAAGTTAGAATTTAGGCCCTAAAATGCATGGAAATACCGTTTTTACCCGAAGTATAACAATTGGGCGGCTAGCATCTGCGTTATCGGCGTTTGTTTGACGTTGAGCCCATGTCACGTAGTTGGACTACGTCGCCTGCTTCAAACTAAAACAAGGCGATCCTCCATGTGACTGTATGTTTGTACAGGTTTTTCTTGTGTCACTGTCGTTCTGTCATTAGCATTGCCGTATCACACTTAAATCATGTAATTCATGCCAACCCAAGATCTTGAGCTGCCCCCCTATCTCCCCTACTTCGAGTCGACAGACTATTTTCACCAAGCAAACGGGTTCGTTAATCAACATGTCGCCCGTCTAAGTGCTGGCACGATTGGCGATGCAACGTATCTGTATGAACTGGCGATCGCCTATTTGGAGGAGCTTAAGGACAGTCCCAACAACTTTAAGTCGGCCCGTTCTGAGATCACCACGTTTTTGATCTGGTGCTGGGACGTGGAAGGACTGCCGTTAGCTGAAGTCACACGCGCTGATATGAGCCGTTTCCTCAGTTGGTGCGCCAGTCCGCCACCGGTACTGATCAGCAATGCACAACGTGCTCATTTTGTGCATTGCAAATCATTGGCCATGCGGGTGCCCAACCCTTTATGGCGACCATTCGTGAATCGGCTTCCCAAGGGCGTGGCTCAAACCTGTGCCCTGCCCTATAGCCGGAAAGCGTCAGCAACCAAGAACCAACTGGCGGTGTTATCGGCCTTCTATCAGTTTCTAAATGATGAGGACTATTGTGATCGGAACCCTGCAGCATTAGCGATGCGTCGCGGTCGATTTAAAGACAACCGTTCACCGCTCGATTGGCAAGAGGGTGAGCAAGAGATTAAAGCGCTCAATCCATTGCAGTTGACCTACCTGTTTCAGGCAGCTGACCAAATGGCTGAACAGGAGCCTGCCCGTAATGAACGCACCCGCTTTCTGATCACCCTTCTGTTTTCCACCTATGCTCGGATCTCTGAGATCGCTGCGCGGCCTGGCTATTCTCCGGTTATGGCGCAGATCCGCCGCGACAAGAATGGCGAAACTTGGGGCTTTTACATTCCCATGTCAAAAAACGGCAAGGCGCGCACAGTGGCGGTCAGTGACGCATTGTTAGGGGCAGTAAAGCGCTACCGAACGCATCTAGGGCTCAGTGAACTACCGGCACCGAATGAAACGTTACCACTGCTGGTGCGCCAGCGTGTTGCCCAGCATGGCCGCGATCCCCACACATTAAACGCCAACCTTGGCGTTAATGCGATCCGTGATGAGGTGGAGCGAGTGTATCAACACGCGGCGTTGTTATTGGTGGAGGCGGGCCGGGTTCACGATGCAGCCGAGCTGCGCACCATGACCGTCCACTCATTGCGCCATACAGGGATCAGCGCTGATCTAGAAAAAGGCCGCTCGCTGCACCACGTTATGGCCGATGCCGGCCACCAGGATATCGGCATCACTTCGCGCTATATCACCGCGTCTTATGTGGAGAAGTACGAAAGTGCCAAGTACAAAGGCTTGGATAACTAATTTGCTTGGCGTACTCTGGCTGGCTTTAACCAAAAAGCGAACGGGCACGGTTTGTCACCTTGGCGTCTTTGATGAGTGGTGTATCCGAGCAGAGAGTGTTATCGCTTAAACAGCGCCAAATATGGCTTTTGGCTTGGTCCGTCTGGGCAGCGGGATCAAAAAAAGCCCGCCGTTATAGCGAGCTTGGTCGTTTCGATTGGCCTGGTGCGGTGCACACTCACGCCGTCCGTTAGTCTCCAGCTCCCGTGGCAATCACAAATATTGTGCCCACAGTCGGCTTGGCGATGTAGCCGGTGAAGGTTACTGCGTCATCTCAACCTGACGCACGGAGAAGATCGGCCCCTTAGAGCTGAACTCGAAGCGCCAGTTGCGCGCTTTCTGCTCGACGGTAAACCCTTCGTTGGCTTTCGAGGCCGGCAGGCTGGTCAGCGTCTGCCACTCGCCCTGCTCGTCCTGATAGCGCACCGTCATCATCAAGTCATCGAGTACGTTGCCGTGGCGCTTAAGCGCGGTGATCTCGGTACGGATGGACTTAATGTCCACCGCTTCACCGTGATCGATCTCGAACCAGCGCTGTCGCGACTGACGTGGATGCGGCTGCCAGCGGGTCTCGCTGTCGCCATCCAGCACTTTATCGGCAAAATGAGCCTGCGGGTGCTGACCTTTATCGATACGGCTGTGTGCCGCACGGGCGATGGGGAACTGGGTGACTAACGCGGGTTGGTTGGCCTGCCCCTCGTCCTGTGCCGCGGCGAAGAAATTAGCTTCGTACAACTCGAAGCCGTGGAAATCCATGGTGCCCTTGGCAGTGACTTCCATACGGATCGGCGTGGCGCCAGAATCACTCAGGTTAAGCTGACCCAGGTGAATATCCAATGGCTCGACGAAGGCACCAGTGGCCGGCAGGGTAAAGTCGTAGCGCTGCTTACCGACCCAGATCGCCAACTGCTGCGTCTGCTCACTCTGATAGCGGATCACCGCATCGAACTGGCCCGCCTGACGGGTGATGGTGGACACCCAGTTGAACGTCTCTGTTTGACCTTCCAGCAGGTGATACCAATTGCACTAAAAGTTTGATCTAATAGTGCTTTGATTAGTGACCCGAGCATCGACGATGCATACTTCCAGCGATTTCAAGCAACTTGCCAAGAAAGTCAGCGATTCGAGGATGAGAACG
>NZ_BAABJZ010000071.1:0-28454 GCF_039543565.1 Ferrimonas pelagia
AGCATCATGGGGCTCGGCTTCCTTGTCGAACTTTTCTTTTTGGCGATTGATCAGATCGCACAATGGAAGCCGAGTTCCCTCCAAATCTGAGAACTCAGTGATCTACATTTCGGAACAGTTATTTAGATATTTGGCTTGAAGCATCAGTCAAAGCCCATGATTTTGTTGCGCCAGCGTTTTGGCAGTCACAAGTTGCCAATATGCGTGATATCTACATTCCAGCCTCTAAAACCTACATTTATGAGGCAAACTCAAAGGTGGTTGGCTTTTATTGTTTGCACGAAAACTTACTGGCTGCAATTTTTGTATCGCCAGAGTGGCAAGGAAAAGGGATCGGCAAACAGCTAATCGCACACGCGAAAAAGCAGTGTTCAGACCTAACTTTAAACGTCTATAAAGACAATGTTGCGACGTATGAGTTCTATCTCAAGCAAGGTTTTCAGGTGGATAATGAGCATATCTGTGAGCACACGGGGTGTTCAGAATACGCGATGAGTATGGCCCCACAACAACGCAGCTAAGGTGAGTTGTCGTGTTTGCCGATATCGCCTACTTCGTGGCCTCCTTCGTGGGCGAACAACGTTGTTCACACTGCAATGCGGCGTTGCCGCTTGGAGTCCTAAGCGGCGGATCGTGGCGCTGTTTACTGCGGGTTTGACGGTATCACTGTCTTAGGTAGGGTAGCGAGCTCCAGGACAAGACGGATTGCTTTTCAATGCCCCGCCTCATGGCGGATCACGCCCGCTTCGCGGCTGATGCCGCCTTACGTTAGGCGGCTACCAAGTGGGAGTCTCAGCCTTGAACTTTGCGCCAAGTCCGGCGCTGAGTGTTGTTGGGGGGAGGGACGACCGGGAGCTTGGCGGAGCTATTTTCGAAAGCGGCTGGCCGCTTTTGCTCTGGGAAAATGGCGACTCCAAGCGTGTCGGCCCGAGCACGATGTAAGCGAAGATAAAGTCGGGCGTAGGCATGATGAACAAGCCAGCAACACGCTTTTGCTCGGTCGACTTCGAGGAGCGCAGCGACGAAGGGAGACAAAGGGGAGTGGGGAGGGGCAGTGCCCCTCTCCTTGCCGTCGCCAACGCGACGATGTTGTGGTCAACTCATTCCGGACAGTAAGTAGAGGCGTTCGTTGCCGATTCGGCCACAGCCGCGACATGGCTTCGGGGCGGGAAAGCTGGCACTGTGTTGGTAACTCAACGTCTAAGGAGTCTGTGTTTATGTCGTCGTTGTCACCGTGCGTGGGGGATTGCCGGCTGGATCCGCAGCAGCGCTGCCTGGGGTGTTTGCGCACAATAGATGAAATTGCCGACTGGCCCTATCTGAGCACGTCGGAGCGTCGGCAGATCCTGCAAAAGTTGGCACATCGCCGCGAACAACCCGGCGACGATTGCTCCGGCTAAGGTGCTGCCGCTACTCTGACGATCACAGATCGTGATGTAGAGGGAAGCAGGATGCGCAAGGGAAGGGTTTGGCTCAGTGGGCTGATGTTCATGATGCTGATGGGATGCCAGCCGGCTTTGACGCCGGAGCAACAGCAGCAACGCAGTGATTGGCTGCAGTGGCTGGCCGAGCAGAATGCGGCGGCGAAGGATCCACGCAGCTCCTTTCTCAATATCCGCGATGCGCGCTATCTGCAACAGGATCAAGTTGTTTACCTCGACAGCGGCGTGTCTGCGGCGCAGATCCGTTGGCGTGATGAGGCGGGCAGCGGCGATCTCAGCCTGAGCCATCAGGGTTCTTATGCCCAGCTGCAGCACCAAGCGGCAACGGCCCGGTTGCAACCGGGGGAGGAGTACCCGCTGGCACAGGGGCTGTTTATCACGGTTGGCCGTTTATACGATCAGGGACTGCGCGCCTTTGTGCGCGATCCTGCCCATCCAAAGGTGGCGGCGTTCCCCGGTTACCGTTACTTCGACTATCAGAGCGCGGCGCGGGTGGAAGCACAATTCTCGCCGGAGCCAGTTAAGCCGGTGATGTTTCAGACCATTCAGGGGCTAAAGAATCGGTTTTATCGAGTCGGCACGGTGCGGTTTCACTGGGGTGATGAGCCGCAGACCATGGCGGCGTACCACCCGACGGGGGAGCCGCCCTTCGAGGAGTTGCTGTTTTTCTTTAAGGATGCCAGTAACGGTGACACCACCTATGGCGGTGGCCGTGAGCTCTATCTGACGCTGCCACAAGGCACAGAGCAGCCTTTCCCCATGGATTTTAACTATACGGTCAACCTGTACTGCGCCCATTCGACCTTTTGGAATTGTCCCGTGCTGCGCGATCCGCCATTGGCGGTGGCGATCGACGCCGGCGAGCAGTTGCCTGACGGACATTGATCGAGATCATGCTTGATGACGATTGCCGCTGAACGGGGCGGCAGGCGCAAGGCGGCTCAGCCACACTTGGGAGTACGATTTATCGTGCAGCACGCCAGTGTGGAGGGGTTATGATCATTCAAAGCAAGGCATTTCGATTACGACACCCGGTCGATTGTCAGGGGATCTTCTGTGTCGATCCGGCCGGTCTGCTGGAGATCGATTTGGTGCCGCAACAGCGGCAACTGATGGCGCCGTTTGAGCAGCTGATCTTTGTGCCACACTGTGGGGGGACGCGGGTGCAGCGGCAGGGGCAGCACGCATGGCAGGTTGAGCTGGAGGATCAGGACGCGGGTCGGTTGATCCGAATGATCCGTAATGCGCAGGACGAGCTCGAAACACTGATGCGTGAGTTATAGGGTAAGCAGGCTCTTGAGCGGGATCTCGGTTTGTCGATCGGGTTGTTGGCACTCTGGGGATCCGAACTGGATGGGCTAGGAGAGTACATGCAAGTTGCAACGATCGTGATGCTGATGCTGGTGGCGATGGCTGGGGTGGTGTTTTTCCTGTTGCCGAGCAAACGTAAGAAACGCGCCGAGCCGCTGAAGCCGATCAGCACGCACGCCCGCAAGCGTAAACCCCGCAAGCGGCGCAGCAGCACCGCTCACTGAGCGCGACGCGAGGAGGATCAGTCCTCTTCGCGGATAACACAGACCTCGTCGAAGCCGAGATCGCGGAAGTAGTTATCGCGAAAGTCACGGTGGGCCTGTTTATCTCGGGTGCTGCTGCGTACCTGTTGCTCCAGCATCTGGTAGTTGCTGATGTTCAGGCCTTCGGCGGCAGCGGCCGCTTCAAACATGCTGAAGTGTTTGTCGTTGGCGTAACCGATGATCTTGGTTTCGCCGTTATAGCTGTATTTCAGTTTCAGTGCCACGATGGGACTCCGGATCAAATGGGTTGGTAAGGCCAAGTCAGCGGGGCGTCGAGCGTCATCAGATAAAGCTTCTCGACCTTCGCGCGCGCCCATGGGGTGCGACGCAGAAATTTCAGGCTGGATTTGACGCTGGGATCGAACTGAAAGCAGCGTACTGGGATCAGTTCACCCAGCGTATCCCAGCCATACGTGGCTTCCAGTTGTTCGATCATGTCCTGCAACTTGACCCCATGCAGCGGGTTATTTGCTTGAGTCATCGGAACCCCTTGCCATAAAAAAGGCGCATTGTGACCGCTCCGGCGGCGCAGGTAAAGCGCTGCGCCCGGACGGGGCTCTCGAGCAGCGGTAAGTCTCTTCTCCCACTCATGGCTCCTGCTGCTGCAGGATGGAAAACTCATCCCGGTATAGCTGCCAGATCCCGGCGTTATTTCGCTGCCATTGCTCGTGGCTGATGATGCCACTGCCGACGTTCATGGCCCAGTGGGCGCCCAGTACCACGGTGTCGGCGTCCAACTCCTTTAGCCAGATCTGGGTGTAGATCAGATCCGTCGCGCCCTGCGTCATAAAGGGACGCCAGAACTGCTCTATTTGCTGTCTGCCGCGAAACTCTCCCGCTGGACTGGCGATGAGTGTTGCGTCAGGGTGGTAGCGATCGACGCAATACGCCACATCACCGAAATTGAAATGATCGATCCACGCTTTGCTGGCTTGCAGCACCTCGATCAGACGTTCTTGGTTGTTCATGTCGATGCCTCCGCACGGTCGCTGTCATTGAGGATGGCACATGGCGACGGGGTTGCGAGTGGAGGCGGTTGGGTTTGGTTGATATGACTGAGATTTGTCTTGATGTCAGCGCAATTGACATAAAAAGATCACGAGAGCATCACGCAAACCCGGTGAGATGAACCACACTGGTAGATGTTATTTGGCGACAATTCAAGTTTCAGAGCCACAAACTTACGGGAGTTATGCCATGGAAGTGCGGACTAAATCGTTTCAGTTAGTGGAGCCGGGATCGGAAGAGAGCCGGTTTGTGGTCGATCCCAGCGGCTTTCTCTTTGTTGAGCTTGCCCGCTCGGATCGGGAGTTCAGTGCCCCGTTCAGTCAACTCGATTTCGAGCAGGATCTGGCTGGCCACACCCGGGTGCGGTGTGTGACAGCGGATCCGAAACTGAACTGGCAGTTGACCATGCAGGATGAAGATGCGGGCTACCTGCTGTCCTTGATCGGCAATGTTGAAGAGCAACTCGAGAGCTTGCTGCAACCGGCTTAAGCTGATTATCAAGGGGGCGACAACGCCCAGCGCCCCCTTGACCTTTAGGTTCGTCCCTCCCTCTTGGCGATCATTGCATATCCTTAATGGCAAACGCATCGCCCTCCTCTGCGGAACTGCCAAACGGTGCGCCGCGCCGCTCCCTCAGTGAAGGCGTCGAATGATTGTGAGGCCGACCATGGAATACTCGTTACTTTCTGCCACCACGCGACTGGGTCGTCGAGCCGCTCTGGTGCTGATCCTCCTTGGTGCATTGTCCATTGCCATGCCTTGGCTCACCGGCTTGGCGCTGGAGTGGCTCGTCGCGCTGGGGTTGACGCTGGTCGGGATCTCACAGATCGGTGTGGCCTGGCATCTGCGTCATGCGGCGGGGTTTCCTTTGCGCGTGATGTTGGCCCTACTGACGTTGCTGGCGGGCCTGTATCTCTGGATCCACCCCGGTGCGGGGTTAGCGCTGGCAACGCTGCTGCTGGGGCTGTATTTCTTTATTGATGGCTTGGCGAATGTGATCGGAAGCCGTTACGGCCAGCGGCCGCCTCTGGGGTTGCTCAATGGGGTGGTTACCTTGGGCCTGGCCTTGGTGATCCTCTGGTTGTGGCCGGATTCCGGCCGTTACGTGATCGGCGTGTTGATCGGCATCAAGCTGGTGCTGATGGGGCTGATCTTGTGGCTGGCGTCGGATCGGGTGAAACAAACTGCCCAGCAGGTGGCTGAGGCCGAAGAGGAGGCGCGATTTGCCCGGGCGCGGGAGGTGCAGGAGCGCGATGATCCAGAGCGGCGCGATTGATCCTCGTTAAGAGCTCGACCGCGCCGAGACCCCAGCTCCGAGGCTACTTGGCAGCGAGTTCGTGTTGAGGCAGCTGTTGCTGCAAAAAGGCGATGATATCGCTGGATTCATACAGCCAGCGACTCGTGCCGGCCTCGTCGATGCGCAGGCAGGGAACCATCAGCCGACCGCCTTGGTTTTGTAGCTCAGAACGATGGGGATCTTGCTTGGCGTCGACCAAGGCCACATTGAGGTTGTGACGACGCAGCGCGCGGCGGACTTTCACACAGAAGGGGCAGGCTGGGTATTGATAGAGGCGGTAGTGCTGGGTGGCCTGATCCAGCTTGGCCTGCAACTCGGGCGTGCGCCGAGTTCGTTTGGGGGCAAACAGCGCGTTAAACAGCAGGATCAAGCGACCCAATATCCAGCGAACGAATGACACGACGAGCAACCTCGCAAATGCAGTGAAAGTGGGCGCAGGGTAACATTTTTTGTCGCAGGCAACCAATGATCGGGCTGGCGCGGTTTTGGGGCGCCAAGATCAATTAATGGGCTGATCCCGCTGGCGGTGCCGGATCGGGATCAAGGCTCTGAACTATGCTTTAAGGTGAGACTTATCTAGGCGATAGCGAGGCAGACAGTGGACGCGTACAAAAATATTTTGGTGGCGATCGACGTTGAATCCAGCAGCAAGGCGGTGCTCGACCGGGCCATCCAACTGGCGAAGGCCTTCGAGGCAGAGTTGTCGGTGGTGCATGTCGGCAATGAGTTGGTGGATCTGAGTGATCCCCATCCAAAGTTTCAGCCCATCTTTTGGTATGACTACCATGGTCTGTTAACCGAGATGAGCAAGGATACCTTAGCGCACTTCGATGCGATGCTGGCGGAGGTGGACTTTCCGCTGAAGTCGCGTCTGGTCAAGTTTGGCACCATCAGTGATGAGGTCGCGACCCTAGTTGAGGAGAAGGGCTACGATCTGGTGGTGGTGGGCCATCATCACTCCTTCTGGCACAGCCTCAGCTCCGGCGCGGCGCGCTTGATGCACAAGTGCAGTTGCGATGTGCTGGTGGTGCCGCTGGGCTCATGACGGCCTATCGGCGCACAGAAGCACCTGCGGGTGCTTTTTTGTTGTTTTCCTTTCGGTTTGAGTGTTCTATATGGGATCTGCAAAGCGTTTCAGAAGGAGCTGAACATGAAACGATGGATAGGGATCTGCGTGCTGCTATTGAGTGGGTGCATGTCGATACCGATCAGCACTCTGGTGAAGATGGCCAGTTTTGATCGCGAGGCATTTTTGGCGCTGGAGCCTGAAGCCATTGCCATGAGGATCACCCTGGATAAACCGGCGCCGCTCGATCTGAGTGAAACCCGACTGGAGTTCACTGCGGTGATGACGGATGGCATGGAGCGGCTATTCCCGGGCTCGGTCGAGCAGCAGGATTATCGTCAATTCGAGGTAGACGCCGGTTGGTTCAGCCGTGGTACTGAGCCTAGGTATCAGTATTTCTTGGTGCTGGATGAACAAGGGCAGGAGGCGATCCGCACGTTTCAGCGTTTATTGGCGGAAGAAGACGTGGTGTCTGGCCAGTTTCGCGTTAACTTGCAGCCGAGCAAGGCATTGAAGGAGCCGATGACTGCGACGATGGAGCTGCAATTTGACCAGCAAAGTGGCTTTTTTACCTTGCTTGATGAGGCGACGATCGATCCCAAGGACTACCTAGATCCTGACGAGGAAGAGGCAGACTAACAAAAAGGCCGCGCTCCCGAGAGCGCGGCCTTTTTCGATCGGCGTCAGTTAGCCCTGTTGTTCGCGGGCGATGGCGCGGTAGGCGATGTCGGTGCGGGTGAACATGCCGTCCCAACTGATCTCATCGGCCAGCTTGTACGCGCGTTGCTGCGCTTCGGTCACGCTGTGGCCCAGCGCGGTGGCACACAGGACGCGGCCGCCGGTGTTGACGATGGCGCCGTCTTTGTCGCTGGTGCCGGCGTGGAACACCTTTTCGCCCTCGACGTAGTCGTTACGCAGGCCAGAGATGGCAAAGCCCTTGGTGTAATCGGCTGGGTAGCCGCCCGAGGCCAGCACCACACCGACCGCCGCGCGCGGATCAAACTCGGCAGTCTTCTCATTCAGCTTGCCAGCGCAGGCGGCCAGACACAGCTCCACCATGTCAGACTGCATGCGCAGCATGATCGGCTGGGTTTCCGGATCGCCAAAGCGGCAGTTGTATTCGATCACCTTCGGGGTGCCGTCGGCGTCGATCATCAGACCGGCGTAGAGGAAACCTTTGTAAGGGTGGCCTTCGGCTTTCATGCCATCGACGGTCGGACGAATGACCTCCGCCATGATGCGGTCGTGAATTTCTGGGGTGACCACCGGCGCGGGGGAGTAAGCGCCCATGCCGCCGGTGTTTGGCCCGGTGTCGCCGTCGCCGACGCGCTTGTGATCCTGGCTGGTTGCCATCGGCAGGATGTTGTCGCCATCCACCATAACGATAAAGGAAGCCTCTTCACCGGCCAGGAACTCCTCGATCACCACACGGTGACCGGCATCGCCAAAGGCATTGCCGGCCAGCATGTCTTTGACCGCTTCTTCCGCTTCCGCCAGCGTCATGGCGACGATCACGCCTTTACCCGCGGCCAGACCATCGGCCTTGACCACGATGGGCGCACCCATCTCTTGTAGGTACGCCAAGGCCGGCTTGATCTCAGTGAAGTTCTGGTAAGCGCCGGTTGGAATGGCGTGACGGGCCAGGAAGTCCTTGGTAAAGGCTTTGGAGCCTTCCAGCTGCGCGGCGGCGGCGGACGGGCCAAAGATGGTCAGGCCGGCGGCTTCAAACGCATCAACTACGCCGTCGACCAGAGGCTGCTCGGGCCCTACTATGGTCAGCGCCACGTCGTTTTCTTTGGCAAACGCGACCAGCGCGTCATTGCCAGACACGGCCACGTTCTGCAGTTTCGGCTCAGTAGCGGTACCGGCGTTACCCGGCGCAATAAAGACAGTTTCAACGTCGGCGTTTTGCGCCACTTTCCAGCCCAGCGCGTGCTCACGACCACCGGCACCAATGACTAATACTTTCATTTTTATATCCTTAGATAGCTAGGACCGTGGTCCTAGAAAGAGCGGAGGTAAAAACCAAAACCGCTCTTTTAAAATCTCGTTGTAGGGCTTGGCCCTACTCTTCGAGCGCCGACCAAACGGATGAAGTGCTAGGCGCCCGCTCCACAGGCCTCTGAGTTGGCTGTTGCCAATGAGGAGGCCGAGGACAGCGGGCAACGCCGCAATTCGCCGTTTGGGCAAGCGACACCAATAAACGCTTAGTGCTTAAAGTGGCGCATGCCGGTGAACACCATAACCATATTGTGCTCGTCGGCTGCGTCGATCACTTCTTGATCGCGCATCGAGCCACCCGGCTGGATCACGCAGGAGATCCCGGCTTCGGCGGCAGCATCGATGCCGTCGCGGAACGGGAAGAAGGCATCGGAGGCCATGACGGAGCCCGGTACGGTCAGGCCTTCATCGGCGGCTTTGATCCCGGCGATCTTGGCGGAGTAGACGCGGCTCATCTGGCCGGCGCCCACGCCCACGGTCATGCCGCCTTTGGCATAGACGATGGCGTTGGATTTGACGTACTTAGCCACTTTCCAGCAGAACATCAGATCGGTCAGCTCCTCCTGAGTGGGCTGACGCTTGGAGACGACCTTGACGTCATCCAGGGTCACCATGCCCTGATCGCGATCCTGCACCAGCAGGCCGCCGTTGACGCGCTTGGTGTCGAACTCGGTGGTCTTGCTGTCCCACTCGCCGCACGCCAACAGACGCACGTTCTTCTTCTCGGCCACGATCGCCTTGGCTTCGTCGCTGATCTGCGGGGCAATGATCACCTCGACAAACTGACGCTCAACAATGGCCTTGGCGGTGTCGGCATCCAGCTCGCGGTTGAAGGCGATGATCCCACCAAACGCCGAGGTGGGATCGGTCTTAAACGCACGATCGTAGGCTTCCAAGATGGACTCGCCCAGCGCCACACCACACGGGTTGGCGTGCTTGACGATGACACAGGCCGGGGCGTCAAACTCTTTAACACACTCCAGCGCCGCGTCGGTATCAGCGATGTTGTTGTAGGACAAGGCTTTGCCTTGCAGCTGAGTGGCGGTGGCGACGGACGCTTCCTGCACGTTCTTCTCGACATAGAAGGCGGCGCGCTGGTGGCTGTTTTCGCCGTAACGCATGTCCTGCTTTTTTTCGAACTGCTGGTTGAAGGTGCGTGGGAACACGGAGTCCTCGTCGCCCTCTTTGTTGTCGCCGTAGCTTGGCACCATGGTGCCAAAGTAGTTGGCGATCATGCCGTCATAGGCGGCGGTGTGCTCGTAAGCGGCGATGGCCAGATCGAAGCGGGTTTGGAAAGTCAGGGAGCCTTCGCCGGCGTCCATTTCGGCCACGACACGATCGTAGTCATGGGCATTCACCACGATGGTGACGTCTTTGTGGTTCTTGGCGGCAGAGCGGACCATGGTTGGGCCACCGATATCGATGTTTTCTACGGCGTCCGCCAAGGTGCAGCCGGCTTTGGCAACGGTTTCGGCGAAGGGGTAGAGGTTCACTACCACCATATCGATGGGCTTGATCCCGTGGGAGTCCATGATGGCGTCGTCTTTGCCGCGACGGCCGAGGATGCCACCGTGTACTTTCGGGTGCAGGGTTTTAACGCGGCCATCCATCATTTCTGGGAAGCCGGTGTGATCGGACACTTCGGTGACGTTCAGGCCGGAGTCGGCCAGTAGGCGTGCGGTGCCACCGGTGGAGAGCAATTCTACGCCACGCTCAGATAGGGCGCGGGCAAACTCAACAATACCGGTTTTGTCGGAGACACTTAGCAAGGCACGACGGATCGGACGGGATGCGTTCATGGGGTACAGATCCTTATGGTGTGGCGCTCTGCTCGCAGACCGAGCCCATTCTGACGGGGCAAGTGACTGGGAGTGATCGGCCAAAAGGTTTTATTTAGAAGACATTTCGCCAAACCGGCTACACCGAACTGCCCGACGCGTGCGATCGGCGCGCGGGTGAAGCTTGGCGAAATACCCTCGAAATCGTAGGACCTTGCTTTTTCGCGCGTATTCTATGCGAAAACGGCCTTCAGATCAGCGTCGTTTCGGATCGGTGGCCGTTTTTTCCAGAACACAGTATTATTTAGGCTTTGACCTTAGACTTAACTCTAAGGTTTATACTCGCTGCATACACGGTGAAAGAGTGAGTCTATGTTTCGGATCGGAGAGTTGGCGCGGCAGTATCAGATCAAGGCCGATACCCTGCGTTATTATGAAAAAAACGGCTTGCTGGCGCCCAGTGAGCGCAGTGCCAGTGGCTACCGGTTATACAGTCACGCCGACGCCGTTAAGTTGCGTTTTATCCTCAAGGCCAAAGCCGTGGGATTCTCGTTGGCGGAGATCCAGGAGCTGCTCACCATCGAGGCCAATCGCAGCCAATGGGCCTGTCAGGATGTCAAAGGGATGGTGGAAAGTAAGGTGGCACAATTGGAAGTGAAGATGGCGGAGCTGACCCGCTTTCGTGACTCATTGCAGGAGCTGGCAGATGCCTGCTGCGGTGGGCCGGAAAGCGCGGAAAACTGTTCAATTCTTGATGCCTTGGAGGTACGCCAATGAATACTTTAACCACCCTCGGGGCGAATTTTCTTGAGCTGTTCTTAGATTCCGCGCCGTGGTTACTGCTGGGCTTGGCGATCGCCGGGCTGATCAAGATGTTCGTGCCGATGAGCTGGATGCGCAAGCAACTTGGCGGCAATGGTGTGTGGCCCACGGTGAAAGCCGCTGTGCTGGGCGCGCCTTTGCCCTTGTGCTCGTGTGGCGTGATCCCCGCTGCCGTTGGCCTGCGTCGCAGTGGTGCCTCCAAAAGCGCCACCACCGCCTTTTTGGTGGCAACACCGGAAACCGGGGTTGATTCGGTGTCGGTTTCTTATGTGCTGCTCGGCCCATTTTTGGCCGTCGTACGTCCTATCGCTGCCATCAGCTCGGCGATTGTGGCTGGCTTGCTGGTGGGGCGTGACAGTGAGGAGACCGCTTCCGCCGCGACCGCCCCGGCCACCGCAGAGGCGGCGAGCGAAAGTTGTTGCAGCAAGGCAAAGGCCGCGCCTGCGCCTATGGCTTCTTGCTGCGCCAGGCGCTCCCAATCCCAGCCAGAGCCGGTCAAAGCGGACACGGTGAGCTGTTGTGCCAGCAAGAAACCGGCCCCCAAAGCAGAAGCGGTAGGCTGCTGCGCCAGTAAGGCACAAGCGAAGGCGGATGCGCTGCCGGTCGGAGTGGTGAATAAGATCCGCGCGGGCCTGGCATTTGCCGCGACTGATCTGGTCCGTGATACCACGTTATGGCTTTTGGTCGGCTTGTTCTTCGCTGCGCTGGTGAATACCTTTGTGCCGCAAGAGTTTTTGGCGCAATGGGGCAGCGGCATTATGGCCATGACGGTGATGGTGTTGGTCTCTGTACCTATGTACATCTGTGCGTCGGCCTCGACCCCGATCGCCGCTGGTTTCTTGCTGGCGGGCGTGTCGCCCGGCGCCGTGTTGGTGTTTATGCTGGCGGGTCCGGCCACCAATATCGCCACCTTGGGCGTGGTGCGCAATGAATTGGGCAAGCGCGCACTGTGGGCTTATCTGGGTGGCGTCATTGGCACTGCGATGCTGTTTGGCTTTTTCACTGACTGGGCCGTGCTGGAGTTTGGCTTTTTAGTGATGCCGATGGTGGGTGAAGAGCACCGCATGTTGCCCGAGCTGCTGGTGTACGGCAGTGGCATCGTTTTGGCAGTTTTGATGGCTAAGGCTATGATGGACAAATGGTTGCCGGTGGCAAAGCGTACAGCGACGGCATGATCGGGTCAGGCCATTAATGTCAGCGGCCATTTAGGCCGCTTTTTAGTGGCATCGACTGCTTTGGAGAAAGATGATGAAGAAATTGATGGTTGTAGCGGCCCTGTTGGCCAGTGGCTCCGCATTCGCTGCAGAGAACACGCTGGAGCGCTGTACCCATGGCAATGAGTTTCGCTTGATTGAGGTGATCTACCCAACCGGCGAAGCGCTGCCATGTGAAGTGCAATACACCAAAGCGGATGGCACCACCACGCCTTGGAAAGCCGCGAACAGTGTTGGTTTCTGTGCTGAAAAAGCCGCGGAACTGGTTGAGAAACATCGTGGCTGGGGCTGGCACTGCGAAAGCCCAGTCCCGGTGCAGTTACCCGAAGTAGCTGAGCCGGCTCAACTGCCGGAAGTCACTGAGCAGTAAGTGGGTAAGGTGACTGGTGATAAAGGCGAAGTGTTTGAGGCACTTCGCCTTTTTTATTGATGGCGTGGCGGTGACTCGACGCTTGTGCCGGCGCGGCTGCGGGGATCTGTCACTTATGTGATGAGCCTGCATTACAGCAAACGCTGTCTTGGGCTGAATTGATGTAGGATTACGAGTATGCGTCAATCTGAAATCCGAGTGCCCCTGATGATCCACCTACGAGCTCTATTCGCCTTAATGTTGGCCTTGGTTGCCTGCTTTAGTGGTGCAGCAGACGAGACCAAGTATTCTGAGCTGCCGATGTATGACAAGCCCTTTATGGAGCGCTATGTGCTCGATGAGCTCAAGGAGCTGCGCATTGAGCAGCGCGATTTGGAGCGGCGCATGGTGATCGAGATCACCGACCGTCAGCTCGCGGTGGCGGATCAATCGCTTAATTACGCCAATGTGACGGTGACCTACTTCTTCTACATCATCGCGGGGGTGGCGTCGTTGATCGCCATGATCGGCTGGCAGTCATTGCGAGAGCTGAAGGCCAACACCACCAAGATGGCGGAAAATCAGCTGCGCGAGGTGACGGAGCAGTATGAGAAGAAGTTTAAGGCGCTGGAGCTGGAGCTCAAACGTAAGACCCGCAATATCAGCGAGAACAATAAAGAGATTGAGCGGATCAATGAGGTTCATAATCTCTGGTTGCGGGCGCAAAGCAGTCAGACGCCGGAGCAAAAGATCGAGGTGTACGATGAGGTCTTGAAGATCCGCCCGGGCGATCTCGAAGCCTTGACCTATAAGGCCGATGCGGCCATGGAGATCCGCGAATTCCACTGGGCGCTGAGTTTGTGTAACCGGGTGTTGGAGGTGGATGACACCAATGCGCATGCGTTATATCAGCGTGCTTGTGCTTATGCCTGCTTGGGCGTTGAGGATCAAGCGATCTCCGATCTGGAGCGGGCGATCGCCGGCAGTGCTTCCTTGCGAGAGCTGGCGTCCGATGAGGCGGATTTTGAATCCCTGCGTGGTCATGAGCGATTCGAAACGTTGATTGAATCGAGCGAGAGCTGAGGTTATGAACGAGATCGCGCCGGGAGCCGCAATGCGGCTCCTGGCGCAGTGGCCTAGCCCAGAGACAGGAAGAAAGGGATCAGGATAGGGCCGGCCAGTGACAACAGGAAGCCGGAGACGATAGCCACGGGGACGGTCTGGGGGCCACCGCTTTTTTGGATCACCGGTAGGGTAAAGTCCATCGCGGTGGCGCCGCCATAGCCGATGGCGCAGGCGGGATGGCGCCGCATCAGTAGGGGGATCAGAATGATCGCGATCAACTCGCGACACAGATCGGCCAGAAAGGCGACCGAGCCCAAGACTGGGCCCAGCTCGGCGCTGATCAAGATCCCGGACAGCGAGTACCAGCCTATCCCTGCCGAGAGTGCCAAACCATGATGCAGCGGCAGGGAGAGCAGTAGGGCGGTGAGGGCGCCGGCCGCCAGACTGGTGATCAGCACAGCGGCGGCGATCGCCAGTCCGCGAGGGTTGAGCAGGATCTGTCGCAGGGTCATGTTGCTGGCGCGCATCTGAATGCCGATCAGCAGCAGTAACACCATCAGGATGCTGTTGGCGCCGGTTTCGATCCAATGCTCTGGTACCGTGAAGAGTAAGCCCAGCATCACCCCGCCGATCACCACGGCCGCCAGTTGCAGTGATTCCAGCACCATCGCCAGTTTGCGGATCTGGCCTTGGGGTTGGGTCAGGGTTAATGGCCAGATCCGGTCGATCAGTGGCAGCAAAGCCAGATTGGCGAGTAGGGTCAATGCCACCAGTGCAGCGGTGATCTCGATGATCTCGCTGAGCTCGCCGGCCAGATCGTCCATGCTCCCCAGTCCGATCCCCATCAGCAATAAGATCAGGTAGACGATCCCGGTCAGGCTGCGATCGATCCCGCGCAGAAATTGAGGCTGTTGGACCTTGATGAGATAGCCCAAGAATAGGGGCAGGAGAATGATGAGTGCGTTCACGGTATTGTTGGGCCAATTTTTTTGTGGATAAGGGTATCAAGCTTCGCTGATGCGAGCGAATATTGGCTGGCATGAGCCGTTTCGCTGAACGATCCCGGCGCTGGGCCGGTCTTATCCAGAGAACGAATAATGGGAGAGAAAAATGGATCAAAAACGGATCGTCGGCCTAGCGCTGTTGTTGGGGATCGGAGCCATCTTGGCGGGCGCCATCTATCAGTTAGGCGCGGGCGATCGATTGGCTCGACACCTCAATCAGGCCTATGGCGCGGAGGTGGTGTTATACAGTGCCAGTTGGTGTGGGGTGTGCGATCACACCCGTGCGTATCTGACGGAGCGTGGTCATCCCTTTGTGGAGGTGGATATGGAGCAGGATCCCAAAGCCGGTCGGGAGTTTGCCCAATTTGGTGGCCATGGCGTGCCCTTCTTGTTGGTTAAAGGCAACACCTTGCGTGGCTTCCAGCCGCGAGAGATCGAACGGCTGATGATGCGTCCTGAGTCTTAGGCGCTGCGTTCACCCACCAGGTTCAGCACTTCGACATTGCCGCCGAGTACGGCGATGATCGATTTGCCTTCGCGAAATTTGGCCGGAAGGATCACGCGACCGGAGGGGCCCATTTTCAGATCCTTTAGCAAAGCCTTTTCCATGATTAAGGAATCGATGTCGTAATAAAGGACGCTGACGTCTTGTGCAACCATATCTGAGGGCCTCAAATCCTTTTGAGTGAACGATAAGACAAGTATGGACGGCGTCAGATTATTATCGAGCGTGAATTGTCAGGGGTTGACGCCAATCTTTGTAGGATATTTGACCATAAAGCCTCATCTAACTCAAAGGTGATTCTATTTGTGCAGTGATATGCCCGTCGATGCATGAAGTGAACCCGAGTGGATGGGGAGATCTGACATAACCCGATGGGGCTAACGGCTATGTTTCGATGCGCCGATCCCGCGAATGTGGGCCGAAGTTGGCTGGGCGATGGCGTCGCTCCCGCTCCGAAGACGGTGTCGCTCGGCTTGTATCTGACTGATCTCTAATAGCAACCTGATGTCGCTGGCGATGGGGCAGCTTGGCCTAGCGCGATTTTGTCGTCGGCCAGGCGGGAGGCGCGTTGTCGATTGCATGCATCATGGGTAAGACTGTTGAGCGCGCTGCAGTCAGTTCGGGTTATAATTGCTGCTTTGCCCCCCGATAGATGGAGCCCCCCTTTGCACTTTTCTGAGCTGGCGTTAGATCGACGCCTGTTAGCCACCGTTGAACATTTGGGTTTTACTCAGGCGACGGAGATCCAGCAACAAGCGATCCCGGCCGCCATCGCAGGCAAAGATCTGCTGGCCTCTTCCCGTACCGGATCCGGTAAAACCTTGGCGTATCTGTTACCTGCGATGCAGCGTATGCTGAAAACCAAGGCCTTGTCGAAGAAAGATCCCCGAGTGCTGGTGATGGCACCGACCCGCGAGTTGGCAAAGCAGGTTTATGGTCAGCTGCGTTTGGTGGTGGCGAACACCCCTTATAAGTCAGAGCTGATCCTTGGGGGGGAAGATTTTAATCAGCAGAGCAAAGCGCTGGCGCGAGATCCCCACTTTGTGGTGGCGACACCGGGTCGTCTGGCCGATCACCTAGAGCACGGTCACTTGTACCTGCACGGGTTGGAGTTGCTGATCCTCGATGAGGCGGATCGCATGCTGGATCTGGGCTTTGATAAGCAGCTTAAAGCCATCCATAAGGCGGCGGATCATCGCAAGCGTCAAACTCTGATGTTCTCGGCCACCTTGGATCATGCCCAGGTGAACCAGTTTGGTGCCGATCTGCTGCAGACCCCGGCGCGGATCCGTATCGACGCGGAAGCACAGATCCACGCCGATATCCATCATCGTTTCCTGTTCTCCGATCATCTGGATCATAAAGAAGCTCAGCTCAAGGCTTTGCTGACGCGGCAGGCGTTCACTCAGCTGATCCTGTTTACCGCTACGCGCGCCGACACCGACCGATTGGCGGCGCTGATCAGCGAATGGGGCTACAGCAGCTTGGCGCTGTCGGGCGAGCTGGATCAGAGCGGGCGTAATCAGATCATGCAGGAGTTTGCCGCTGGCAAGGCGCAGGTGCTGATCACCACGGATGTGGCCAGTCGCGGCCTGGACATCGCACGGGTGTCGCATGTGATCAACTTTGACCTGCCCAAGCATGCCGAGGAGTATGTACACCGGGTGGGCCGGACCGGGCGCGCCGGTGCCAAGGGCGATGCCTTCTCCTTGGTGGGGCCAAAGGATTGGGTGAGCTTTAAACAGCTGGAAGCCTTCTTGGATCAGGAGTTGGCGTTTGAGGCGATCCCGCAGATGGAGGCCAAATTCAAAGGCTTCGCTATCAAGACGGTGAAGGGCAAAGGCAAGAGTGTGGCCAAGGAGAAGCAGGCGAAAGCCAAGGGGGCGGCGCGAGGGCCACAAAAGGTGAA
Organism: Ferrimonas pelagia; assembly: GCF_039543565.1. Taxonomy (NCBI): domain Bacteria; kingdom Pseudomonadati; phylum Pseudomonadota; class Gammaproteobacteria; order Alteromonadales; family Ferrimonadaceae; genus Ferrimonas; species Ferrimonas pelagia. The sequence continues at coordinate 17,035 of NZ_BAABJZ010000071.1, forward strand.
GAAGAAGTTTGCCTTTAAGATGACAGACATCGGCGATGCGCCGATGAAGGTGAAGAAAAGCCCGAAGCCGTTGTTGGATGAGACCGACGCGCCGGAAGAATAAGCCTACTTCCGTGTCAAATTACAGCCCCCGAAGCCCAGCTTTGGGGGCTTTTTTATTGAGGCTGCGGGCGTTTATCGAACCATACGCAGACAGGAGCGAATGGGAGGGCACGTTTGCCTGCGGTTCCTGTTATGGTGCGCCGGATCCGGCGACTTTGCCCGATCGGCGTGATCTCGGGTCGACGCAGTCAACGGCCTAGTGCAATGAGAACGGTCCTATGGAACTGATGATATTGGCTAAAGTGCTGGTCGCTGTGGGGGTGATCATGGGCTTGGCATGGGTGGCTGAGCGGGTTGGTCCGGACTGGGCTGGCGTGTTGACTGGGTTTCCGCTGGGGACGGCCATCCTACTGTTCTTCTATGGCATTGAGCAGGGGCCGGAATTTGCCGCTGCCGCAGCCTACTATGGCTTATTGGGGCAAGTGGCCACCACGGGGTTTGCCACGATTTACACCCTCTGCGCTCATCGTATGCACGTTCGTTCTTGGTGGCCGATGGGCTTGGCGCTACTGGGACTGTTGGCAGCGGCGAGTCTGGGGCAGGCGGCGCCGGCTCTGGGTCGTTGGGGCGCTCTGATCGCCCTGATCGGGGCCGTGCTGGCCATTGGCCTGACTCGCCACATTCCAGAGTCCCAGTTTGCCGCCGTCTCGGCCAGCAAGCGGATGCTGTGGGCTCGGGCGATGTTTGCGGCGGGACTGGTGGTGCTCATTACCGCCCTCGCGAACGTACTGCCACACCAATGGGCGGGCGTCATGGCCTCATTTCCACTGACGCTACTGCCGTTGATGTTGCTGATGCAACTGAACTACGACAATCGACCGGCGATGATCCTCGCCAAGCACTTCCCCTATGGCCTAGGCAGCTTGATCCTCTATACCTTGGGGGTTGCGCAATTCTACCCGTGGATCGGGATCGGGCTTGGCACTCTGAGCGCGTTCGCGCTGGCAGGGCTCTATCTGGGGCTGTTCTCACTTTGGCACCGGCGACGGGGCAGGCTGCGGGCGGCGCCTTCCGAGGCACTCCCTGCGGAGCATTAGTGCCAATATTAATTGGCTGACAACCCGCTCCCGACGAAAATGCCAGGGCGATGAAGTCAGTGAGCTTGTCGTACACCTTTTTGTTAACGTGTTCATATGTTGAGCTTTTCATGTCAATGCGGGAGAGGCGGGGAAGTGCTGAATTTACTGCTGATGATTAAGATCGTGTTGGCGGTGACCATGGTCATTGGTTTAGCTAGGATCGCCGAAAAGGTGGGGCCGGATTGGGCCGGGGTTTTATCGGGTTTTCCGCTGGGGATCGCGCTGGTTCTGTTCTTTTATGGCATTGAGCAGGGGACGGCTTATGCCTCGCAAGCGGCTTATTCCGGCCTGCTGGGACTGGCGTGCAGCTTGGGGTTTGTGGTGATCTACGCCCAGACGTCCCGTCTCTTTCATGAGCGGTCTTGGTTTCCCATGGGACTGGCTCTATTCGGATTTTACGGTTTAGCCAGCTTCGCGTTGAAGCTCCCGTATATTGCGGGCTGGGGAGCCCTGTTTGCTGTCGTGGCGGCCTGGATTGCGAGCCGCTTGCTGCACCCGCTGCTCGAGCCCAGTTTTCGGGCCGTGAACCCAAAGTGGTGGATGTTTTGGGGTCGCGCCGTGTTGGCGGCATTGTTGGTGGTGATCGTTACGAGCCTGGCTAACTGGCTGTCACCTGAGTGGGCGGGGATGTTGGCCTCCTTTCCGCTGACCCTGTTTTCACTGATGCTGCTGCTGCAGTTGAGCTACGGCACCGGCCCACCTATGGTGTTGGCCAAGCACTTCCCTTATGGGGTGGGCAGCTTGATCGTGTATACCATTGCCGTGGCCAAGCTCTACCCGCTGATCGGCGTCGCGCTGGGCACCGCTTTGGCGTTTGCCCTGGCCGGGATCTATTTGTTGGGGTTTGCCTATTGGCGTCGCTACCGTCACAAGATCGGTCGGCGCCGGCATTAGCGAGTGGTGTAAGTTTGCAGGCAAAATAAAGGCCTCGCCGGATCACCGGCGAGGCCTGTTGCTAACTGGGGCGACGGTTAGCCCTTGGGTGTCAGCACGATCTCGACCCGGCGGTTTTGTGCTTGGCCGTCGGAGGTCTGATTGCTGGCGATCGGCTGATCCGGTCCGGCGCCGGTGGTATTCATGCGGCCAACGGCAACCTGATGGCGCAACAGCTCACTGGCGACCGCTTCGGCACGCTCTTGGGACAGGCGCATGTTGAGATCCCGACTGCCGGTACTGTCGGTATGGCCGGTGATCCGCAGATCGGTTTGATCAAACTCTTGCACTACCAAAGCGACGCCGGATAGGGTGTTGATCGCTGGCATCTTCAGGCGCGCGCTGCCGACATCAAAGGTCAGGCTGTTTGGCATCACCAACTGAATGTTGTCGCCCTGACGCACCACGGAGACCCCGGTGCCTGCCAGCTGCTGACGCAGTTTGGCTTCCTGTTGATCCATGTAGTGACCAATGCCGCCGCCCACGGCGGCACCGGATGCGGCGCCGATCAGTAGCCCTTTTTTGCGATCGCTCTTCGAGGAGCTCGCCGCCCCGATCAAGGCGCCACCGACGGCACCTATTAGCGCGCCGCTGGTGGCGTTCGAGGTTTTTTGCTCGCCGGTATAGGCGTCGGTGCTGGCACAGCCTGTGGCCAGGAGCGCGGCCAACGCGAGGGGAACAAGGCGGATCTTCATTATGTAACTCCTTGGGTAACGCCAAATAAAACAGTGGTCATTTTGCCACCTAAATGCTGAATGCAACATGGACAGGCGGCGCGCTCACCACGGTCGCCCGCTGCGAGCTTAGCAAAATAACCGAGTCCAGTTCGATGCTGGCGGCGGGTTGCCTTGAGGCTTTCTATACTCATTGCTTATCATTCAAAGAGATAGGCAGATGAAAAAATTCCCGTTGGGGACGTTCGAGTGCAGCTAACCCATGAGTTCACCGAGCACCTTGGTATGAGCCTGGTTTGGCAGTATTACCGACTCAAAGTGGATCATGACAATTGGGTGCGGCAGGCCGACATCACTTTCTCCTATCACGGTCCGACCGTTTTGCTGCACTACCAGTTTTAACTGGTTGCGACGCGTAAAAACACGAAAGGCCGGCAGCATCCGCTGTCGGCCTTTCTCTGTGAACGTCCGCCACACACCGTGGCATGTGGTGGGTTGGGCGGCTTAGTCTTCCAGCTCGTCGTCCAACTCGTCTTCCGGCTCCAACATGCCCCAGCCGTCCAGCTTGCCTTTGAATGGTTTGGACAGTTTGGACAGCTTAGCTTCGACCTGATTGATGGCGTCGTAGTCCGGCACCATCTCTTGCTGCAGGCGCAACTCCCACTGGCCGGTTTCTTCCGACAAGTTCAGGAACAGGCCGGCTTCACCAAACTCGGCTTTGGCGGCATCTGCGGCCAATTGGCCCTGTTTCTCACTGCCAAACAGTACGTAGAAGTCGAGCATGTGAGGCTGGGACAGATCGATCCCTTCGCCTTGCATCAGGGCAAGCAGTTCGCCATTGGCGTTATCTGGAAAAGACATATTGGATCCTTAAAATTTGATACTAGGGCGGCCTTTAGGCTTGGCCGCTTTGCGCTTAGGTGACTCGCTGTCAGCCGGTTTGGCGGCCTTGATCTTGGCTTCGCTGGCCGGACGGGTACTCGCGGTGATCATCACCGACTCCTCGCCAAAGATCACATTGTCTCCGGCCACTAATTTGCGCCGTTTGCGGGTCTCGACCTCGTGGTTAACCATGACGTAGCCGTCGGCGATCAGCATCTTGGCTTCACCGCCGGCGCCCACCCAACCTTCGATCTTCAGGACTTTGTACAACTCGATGAACTCGTCACCCGGCTGCAGCTCCAGTATGGCAGTGGACATAGCCTACTCTCATCAAAACAATATGGCGCGATTATAGCGAGTTTCATCCATTGATGCGCAGATCGTCGCTGAGACGGGCCGCAAAAATCGCGCGCAAAAGAAAACCCCCGGATGGGGATCCGGGGGTTGACGTCTGTCCGCTGGCTAAGCCACGGAGGACTTAGAGCTCGGCGTTGTGGTAGACGTTCTGTACGTCGTCACAGTCGTCCAGCATCGCTTGGAACTTCTCGAATGCCGCCAGATCCTCTTCCCCTTCGATCTTGGTGTAGGTCTGGGGGACGAAGGTGATCTCTTCCATCTCAAACTTGATGTCCGGCATGGCGTTGGTCAGCGAGGTTTTCACCTTGAAGTACTCGGTGTGCGGAGCGAACACCGTGGTCATGCCCTCTTCCACTTCTACGTCAGTCACATCGACGTCGTCCATCATCAGGATCTCGAGGATCCCGTCTTCATCGTCGCCGGCAAAGGCGAAGATGGCTTGATGGTCAAACATGTGAGCCACGGTGCCTGGGCCACCCAGCTTGGAATCGGTTTTGACAAAGCACTGACGTACTTCGGCGAAGGTGCGTTTGTTGTTGTCGGTCAGACAATCCACGATCACCATGCAGTTGCCGGGACCAAAGCCCTCGTAGCGCGCCGCTTCATAATCTTCACCGGCGCCGCCTTTGGCCTTGTCCAGTGCCTTGTCGATCACGTGGGAAGGCACCTGCTCTTTCTTTGCACGCTCGATCAGGCCGCGCAGTGCCAGATTGGCTTCAGGATCCGGGCTGCCGTTCTTAGCCACTACGTAGATCTCTTTACTGTATTTGGAGTAGACCTTGGTCTTAGCGCCAGCGGTCTTGGCCATGGAGGCCTTACGAACTTCAAAACTGCGTCCCATCGGGGATCCTCGTGCTTAAAGTGGGTTCAATTGATATGGGGACAGAAGTTTACCAGCTAGGCAGGGAAGGGCAACGAAGAACGTGTTACTTCAGTTTCAGGTAGGTGTAAAACTGGGACTTCAAAGGCACAGAGTGACATCTTACTTCGACAATGGAGCGTAAGACTGTGGTAACTATATGACTTATAGATTATTTTGTAGAAGTGACTCTGCTGTTATTTGTGTTTTGAGGGGAAACGGTGAAGGCTGTAACTAGACAAAAAATAAAAGAAATTGTTCATAGCTGTGTTGAGCGAGCGGCTAACCGAACAGCTCGAAACCTTGAGGGAAGCGGTGGAAAGAAGCCTTTTCATGAGGCACTTTTTTCGACCGAAGCGCTGAAGTTTTCTGCGTTCGAACGCTCCTTTTCTACGTCTTTTGGGCAGGGGCCGATAGAAGAAATTTCGCTACTGATTGCAAAGGATAACGGTTTCGAAGCCATAAGGCAGCATGAAGAGGAACTTTGTGTTTTTAAAGGTTCAGTCGATGAAATCGAGCAGATTTGTAGTTCACTTAGGGATGGTAATAGTCAGCCTAACTGGAATAGAGAGAAAAAGAGAATATGTTCTTTTAATAAAGGGGATGTTGTAAGCCGAAGGCTAATTTCAGATTTGTACTTGACAAAGTTAGGTGTTAAATACTACGTATCAATAAAGACAGTAAAACCTAATTTAGACCAGACGGAAAAAGCCAAGAGGGACATGTTGCTTTGTCTGGCGTCATCTCCTGAAAATAAACCGGTATTTGCTTTGTATTACAATCCGTATGGAGAAGAAAAGATAGATTATGCACATTCAGTTCCCAACAAACTGTTTGATATGAGTAAAGATGAATGCGTGTTGATTGGAAAGGAGTATTGGGATTTTCTTGGTGGTAAGGGAACATACTCCGTTCTTCTTGCATTGTTTGATGAGGTTGGAAAAGAAGCTAAATTAATTGTTGATCGCATGTAATTATGGGTGGGCTAGCCCACCCATTCATCAGTTAGATGTTAGGCGCATTTTTTCTGTGCAGCAGATTTTCTTTTTCCGAATTCCGATAACCAGTCTATATGACTAGTGTTTTTGTACCTAGAGTACTTGAAATTAGGTATTGCTCTAACGCTCTCACCTCGTAATAGCTTCAAAATCAGTTTCCCGACGGCAACACCTAAGCTCTTGGGAACGGCATTTCCCACTTGTTTATAACGCTGGATAAGTGGCCCGGCAAGGCACCAATCATCAGGAAATTCTTGAATACGCATATATTCCTGTACTGATAACGGTCTTTCGACATCCGGATGGCAGAGGTCGGTCGCGGGCATCGCTGGATGTGTTACAAGTGTAGGAGACGGCTTATTCCAGGATAGCCTCCTTAAAAATCCGGTTTTTCCACCACCCGAGTAGTACGACTTACCCATTGCTTCTTTCTTGAAACTCTCAGGCAAAGAACGCCAGTTCTGGCCTGCAGATAGCATCCGGTAGTATTTTAGTCTTTTTTCAGGAAAGTGAAGGTGATCATGTTTTTCGATATTAGATAAACATGACCTTAGTGGTTTCCATCGGGGTAGATTGTGCTCACCACCCTCTGAGTGAGTTGGTGTAAGAAAAGGTGGCGTTGATCCATCCCGTGCACACACTATAAATACTCTTTCTCGTATTTGGGGGGTGCCAAAATTAGCAGAGTTGTACAAGTTGAAAGAGTATCCATAGCCGGCCTTAATGATCATGTTTAAGATGAAGTTGAGGGCTCCACCTTTTAGCTCATCATCAGATAAGTCCGGAAAGTCAATACCTCTTTGATCGTGTGGACGATGCTCTAATGGGCATGATAGAAGGCCTCGTACATTCTCAATAACAATATACTTGGGGTTGAGTTCGATAGCTAATTCAATGTACTTGAGAAATACATTTCCTCGGTCATCATTAAAGCCTTGACGTTTACCTGCTGTGCTGAATGCTTGGCAAGGGGGTCCACCAATAATCAAGTCAATATCTTGTTGTTTAGTTAGCTTCGCAGCCGTGCGGATATCCAACGCATTATATTGTGAGATATCACTCAGTAGTGCAGTATTGGGGCGGTTATAGGCGATCGTTTGACGACAATATTTGTCTACTTCGCAAGCAAGGCGGATATCGAAGCCAGCCTTTTCAATGCCGAGATCCAATCCCATTGCTCCTGAGAAAAAACTTAGCGCTATGGGCTTGGTGGTACTCATTTTGGGGACGTTATAGGCAGGATGATCCTCTGCAATAGTTGAAGCAGTCATAGCAGCATATTTTTCCAGACTCTCGCCTTGGACGATCCAGCTTCCGCCCGATTTTTGGGCGTCTAGTTCGCCGGCGCGGCATAATGTTCTTACCCTCTGCTCGCTAACGGAGAGGAAGCTTGCAGCATCTTTAATGCTAATATAGGTACTCACTGAAAGTTTCCCCTTCGAAACCTGTGGTAGGTACCCCGCATTCTAAGGGGAGTTGTTCTTTTGTCAAATGTACATTGGATGTAAGGTTTGTTAGTGGCTAAGCGTTGTTAACGAGTTGTGTTTTGGATTTAAGTGAAATTAACTTCCTAAGTTGCGTTTTAAACAATGTGTAAGTCAGCCTTACCGCAAGGCGGTGGCTTTGCGATGTGACACCGGGCCGTGAGGTTTATGCTGGGGATAGCTTGCGCTTGTTGCTTGCCCGTCTTATGTTGCTGAGCGAGGGAGTCTGACAGTGGGAGTCGTAATGGAGTACCAACAACTGAAACAGCGTCACCGGGCGGAGCGGGAAGCGTGGCCCACCGAGACCTCGGTGCGGATCCATCGAGCATTGAGTTGGTTGCAGCGCTCTGAGCAGTGTCAGGCGGATCCCGATGGCGAGTTTCTGTTTTTGTGGATCGCCTTTAATGCCGCCTATGCCCACGATCTGGGTCATCAACACCCGCCGGAGGCCAAGGCCCTCAGGGACTATCTGTTCCATCTGCACCGGATCGACAAGCAGGAGCGCTTGGATGCCATCGTGTGGCAGACGTTTTCCGGGCCTATTCGGGTGTTGTTGGATAACCCCTACGTATTTCAACCCTTTTGGGAGTGTCAAAAACAGCCGGACTGTCACGATGGTTGGCGCTGGTCGTTTGAAAAGGCCCAACTGGTGTCGCGGCGGGCATTGGCGCGCGGTGACACAGTGAAGATCTTATCTTTGCTGTTCAGCCGGATCTATACCCTGCGCAATCAATTGGTGCACGGCGGTGCGACCTGGAACAGCGGGCTAAATCGCGACTCGATGCGGGATTGTGTGGCGCTGATGCGAACCTTGGTGCCGGTCATGCTCAGCATCATGATGGATCGGCCCCTCGACGATTGGGGTCGATTGCACTACCCCGTGGTGGAGTGAGCAGCCGCGTTGAGTCGCGGGCTTGGTTGGTTCGCGACCGGAACGTCAGGCAACAAAAAACCGGCCACGTGGGCCGGTTTTCTCAGAACATTAAGCCATCAGGCTTTTAGTTCATGCCGTAGACAGTTTGAACTGGTTTTGGATTGTTTCCGTTTTACCCTGTTTTGTAACCGTAAGCCTATGTATAAAAATAAAAATGTCGCAGTTCTTGTTTCCATTTTTATTGGCATGTTTTCGTTCTTGTGACACACTCGGGGTACATATGGGGGTACATGGAATTGGTGTCCGAGCATGGCAAAACTGTACGACAAGAGCCTTAAAGCGGTGCACAACAAGCGCCATCCACGCGTGCTGACACTGACCGATGGTGATGGCTTGGGAGCACGGGTCTCGACGCTTGGTAAAGTGCGCTGGCAGCTCCGGTATAAAATCGAAGGCAAGAGCAAGCGGCTCGATCTGGGTGACTACCCGGAGATCTCTCTAGTACGGGCACGCGAACTTGCGGCTGAATGCCGGAATTGGTTAGCGGAAGGCTACGACCCTAAACACAAGCGGTTACTGCAGCGAAAGCAGACTCTGACGCCGGTAACGGTCAAGGAAGCTTTGGACTATTGGCTGCGGGAGTATGCCGAGCCCAATCGTGTTCATGTTGGTAAGCATAAGGCCCAATTTAATCGCCATATCTACGGTGAGATCGGCGCACTGCCACTGGCGGAGTGCACTACGCAGATCTGGCTAGAGTGCTTCGACAAGATCCGTAAAGGGGATAAGCGAACCAAGCGTCGCCCTGCCCCGGTCGCAGCCGGTTACATCATGCAAAACGCCAAACAGGCATTACGCTACTGTCGAGTACGGCAATACGCCAGTAGCCGAGCGTTGGACGATCTCACTGTTATGGACGTGGGTCAGCGCCAGGGCAAGCGGGATCGTGTACTGACCGAATCAGAGCTGCGCCAGCTTTGGGGGCAAGTAGAAACCGAAGCGCTGGGCGCGTACCTGTCGAGTCTAATAAAAGTGCTCATCCTGTTCGGCGCGCGCTCCTATGAAGTGCGCCTATCACAGTGGTCCGAGTGGGACTTGAAGAACAAACTCTGGACCGTTCCTAAAGCCCACAGTAAAACCGATGTACTGATCATCCGGCCTATACCTGAAGCATTGATCCCATGGCTTCGCGCATTGCGCATCCAAACCCTGCACAGTGGCTATTTGCTGGGCGAACTCAAACGGCCCGAGACGGTCAGTCAGTCTGGGCGATTACTGTGGCAAAAGTTGAAGCATGCCGAGAAGTGGACGTTGCACGACTTGCGCCGAACCCTGGCAACCAACCTCAACAACATGGGCGTGATGCCCCATGTGGTAGAGCAACTGCTCGGCCACAGTCTTGGCGGCGTGATGGCCATCTACAACCGCAGCCAGTATTTGCCGGAGAAAGCGGCGGCGTTGGAGCAGTGGTTGGAATTTCTGACGAAAACTCAGGATCTTGATGATGGTGATCCTCAACAACCTGAGGTGGAGGTGATCGGGCACAGTAACGTGGTGCAATTCGGCCGTTAAGGCTGCAAAAGGGCAGTTTTGGGAAAGGCCTCAATGGTTAAGGCCTTTAATTGGTCGATACTCATACACGGTGTAAGTTTTGATGCATGACGCTATCGTAATGATGTTTAATGGATAGATGGTGCAGCGTGACAGTTGTTGTCGTATTCGATACCACTTTCTATTTTGGAAAGCATCGCGGCCTCATCTTCCAGCCCTTCATTTTGGAGAAAGTCACGGATACTAGATTGTTCGGTACCCCATAGCGATTCAAGTAATTCGGCTTTCTTTTCATCGATAGACTGAATTTTTTTGACAGCGCTATCAAAGATCATCTCAAACAAAATATTGTCGCAATAGTCATAACCATGAATGTTGAAGTTGTAGGCACAAAGTTGCTCCCAAGCATTAATATCGCCATCGTATCCTTGTATTATGGCTAGATGATCGCATTCATACTCAACGGTACTACTGTTATCAGCTCTTCGAAATACTTTTACTCCATAATTATTACTTGCGGATTTCTCGGCGTCAATTCGAGATGGAAAGGGTCCGGAGAAGTCGCGGCTTTCATTTTGGCTGCACACCACCCAATCACCCTCTGAAAATAGATTGTCTGTTCGCTCTTGATTAAACGCATCCAGTTGCAACTTATTCATAGGGAAAACTAAACAGATTGCATTTTCGTGGCTTAGAACGTCCAACGCATCTTGAATCGATGTGCTCTTATAGCCAAACCACAGGTCACACATGTCCAAGTTAATACAGTTGCTGTCATCCTCTACTTTGTCGCAAAGGTTAGGTTGATGTTTGCGCTCCCGGTTTTGTCTGTTGAGCTTGGACATCATTTTTTTTGCTGCCTGTTTTTTCTTTTTATTGCGCATTTGGCGCTTGTTAAGCTTGACCATGATGAGGATCCTTTGATAACTGATATTTGTATCATAATCTCAATTTAATAATTTATTCCACCACCATTTTAAATATTTCTTCTGACGTTTGTGCACGTATCGTTCCAATTCCGTGTCGGTTGCATCAAGCAATGATTGGAGTCATTGTGTGGATTTTTTGTTTTTGCTGGGTTGCTAACCGACTGTGTGTAGGAATAATCGACTGTGTGTAGGAATAATCGACTGTGTGTAGGAATAACCGACTGTGTGTAGGAATAACCGACTGTGTAGGAATAACCGATTAAGCCTCAGCTAATAAACTTTTAGTTCTTATTAATTTGATGTGAGTGACGGGCTGTACTAAAAAGGAGGCGTCATTCTGCAGGATGGTATCTAACGCTATTATTTAACTTGTTTTATAGGACGGTTTTTATTGCCTGAGTAAATGGCCTTGTCCGCCAATATTAGCGTTTAGCTTAAATCATATGAATCCTATGGAGACCCGTTTTTCATCTTTAGTTACTTTATAGAAGGCAGTTTGATAGACAAGTCCAAGATAAGCCCAACTGGAAGCATTACAACCAAGTAAAGGTCAACTTTGTGCTTGTTGACGTTCTAAATAACTGTTCCGAAATGTAGATCACTGAGTTCTCAGATTTGGAGGGAACTCGGCTTCCAAAGTGCGATCTGATCAATCGCCAAACCAACCAGGCCGACAAGGAAGCCGAGCCCAATGATGC
>NZ_BAABJZ010000072.1:0-28505 GCF_039543565.1 Ferrimonas pelagia
TATGACCACATTGTCGACCAGGTTGCAGATGCTTGGAACAGCTTTCGAAAAGATGCAGAACAAGTGCGGCATCTTTGCAGCAGGGAATGGGCCAGACTGACCAAATAGATAATGGAATTGGTATAACCCTGCAGCTGTATCTAAACCCTTCCCTGGGTGTGCAACACTCTCCGCAATGCTTGCCCCGGCTTATCGGGCTGGGGCTTTTTTCACCACGCGATCACCACGACGCACGCCGTCGCCTCGCACTGAGGATCTCTCAGGTCCCGACTTTTGACGTCAAACCAAGATCTGCCATGGCAACCCACGCAACTTCGAGCTAAACAACTGCGTCTATTTGACTTTTTGGCCTAAACAACTATCCGTTAGAGCTAACAATTCATTCGCCAGCTCAGGAGAGTTTTCCGCTTGGATCACGCCAATGCCGCCGACAGTGGCTGCTCCGAATGCGACCAAACCTACCTGCTCGGCCCAGCGCGAGCAGGGCAAACCCTGCGTTGTCGCCGCTGTGGCCACCACCTACGCCATGTCCCGCGAGCGCCGGTTCACACCCCGTTGGCACTCAGCTTGGCCGCTTTGGTGTTCCTGCCACTGCTCTTTGCCTTCCCCTTTCTGACCATCGAGCAGCAAGGCTCCCGGCTCTCAATCGATTTTTTTCACACCGCCAGTAGCATGATGGCCGGCAGTTACTATCTGATCGCCGCGCTGGTGATCCTCAGCCTGATGATCTTTCCGCTGATAGATACCCTGCTCTTGGTGCTGCTGTACAGCCAGATCTTGCTGCGACGCCAGGTTGGCAACAACAAGTTTTGGCTCTATCTGCACAGTGAAATGAAAGCCTGGCTGATGGTGGATGTCTTTCTGATCGGGATCCTGGTCGCGTTGGTCAAGATCACCAGCTACGCCGACGTTCGCTTTGGCCCCTCATTCGCCGCCTACTGCGCCTTTGTGATCTTGTACTTAGCGGCGCTGGCCTGCGCTGATCACCACTATCTGCACCAAGCACTGCTCGGCCCCAATCAGAAACTGCTCCTCTCGAACGGCGCGCCCGGGCAACTGTGCCGTCAATGCCATCAACTCAACCATTCAGAGGATCCACGCTGCCGACGTTGTCACCATGCCCTGGATCAACGCGTGCCCGCCAGCATTCAAAAGACCCTGGCCCTATTGGTGGCGGCCGTCGTACTGTATGTGCCCGCCAGTCTCTACCCCATCATGAACACAACACTGCTGGGCAAGACCGATCCCTCAACCATTCTGGGCGGCGTCTTTTTGCTCTGGGATCTAGGATCCTACCCCGTTGCTGTGGTGATCTTCATCGCCAGTGTCCTAGTGCCGGTCGCAAAGATGCTGGCCCTACTTTGGCTCTGCCTGGCGGTCACCTGGGCACCAATGTACTGCAAGCAGGAGCTGACCCGGCTGTATCGATTAACCGAGTTTATCGGCCGCTGGTCGATGATCGACGTCTTTGTGGTGGCGTTACTGGCGGCACTGATCCAGATCCAAGGCCTCGCCAGCATCACCCCGGGGCCCGCCGCTATCGCGTTTTCTGCGGTCGTGATCCTCACCATGCTCTCCGCCCGCAGCTTCGATCCACGCCTGATCTGGGATCAAAAGGAGCACAATGAAACCCGCTAAAGGCCAGCCAACCCGTACCCGATTAGCCACCATCTGGTTGATCCCAATTATCGCCCTGCTCCTAGGGGCATGGATGATCCTGGATTACATGACCTCAAAAGGCCCCTTAATCACCCTGACCATAGAGAACGCCGAGGGCTTGGAAGCCGGAAGCACTCAGATCAAAGCGCAAAGCGTCGAGATAGGTCAGATCATCTCGATCCGACTGAATGCCGATCTACGCAGCGCCGTGGTGCGCGCTCGTATCGACAAAAGCGCCGCCCACGCCCTGGTCGAAGACACCCAGTTATGGGTGGTCAAACCCCGGATCGGCCGCAGCGGCATTTCCGGCCTGGAAACGCTGCTCTCCGGCGCCTACATCGAACTCAAGCCCGGCACCTCCAGCACCGAGCGATACGAGTTCACACTACTCGATGGCGCGCCGATCGCCGGCCCCGACACACAAGGTACCCGTATCACACTGGAGAGCTTCGATAAGCTCTCGGTCGACAACGGCACCAGCATTCGCTACCGCGGCTTCGAGGTCGGCAAAGTCGAAACCGTCCGCTATCTGCCGGAGTTGGACAAGGTTCACTCAACCGCCTTTATCTTTGCCCCCTTCGATGAACTGGTGACCGATCAAACCCGCTTTTGGCAGGTGCCCGGCTTTGAGGTCAATCTCAGTACCGCCGGACTCAATGTCAATGTCGAGTCTCTCGATGCGCTGATCAATGGCAGCATCACCTTTGGCATTCCAACCGGCTGGAGCCGTGGCCTGCCGATCGAGCATGATCACGCGTTTCAGCTCTATGCTGATCAACGCACCATGGCCGATAGCCAGCTCCAACATACGGTGGAATATGTCCTGCTGTTTGATCAATCCATCGGTGGGCTGTTGTCGGGCGCCGCGGTCAATTATCGCGGCATACAGGTCGGAGAGGTGATCAGCGCGCCCTACAAAGCCCTGCAATTTGAAGCCTTGAGCGACTCCGGTGCCATACCCGTGTTGATCCACTTTCAGTTGGATCGCTTTGAGGACGATCTGGACAGCCACTATACCCAGCAGTGGCACAGCAAAGTCGCTCAGTGGATCGACCGAGGCTTACGGGCCCAATTGGAGACCAGCAACCTACTCACCGGCGCGCGCAGCGTCGAGCTGAGTTTTGACGACAAAGGCACCGATATCTCCCGTCAGCTCACTCTGGCAAACCGGTTTGATCTGCAGATAATCCCCACCATCGGCGACGAACTCGGTGCCGTCGCCGGCAACGTCAACAAGGTCTTGGAGAAGATCGCCAACCTGCCGCTCGACCCCCTGCTCCAGAATGCCGATGCACTCTTACTCAGCTTAAATCAAACCGCCCAGCAGCTGACCGAGGCCAGCGACACACTGGACAGTGTCTTAACTCAAGTGGAGCAACAGGCGCTGATCCCCAAGCTTCAGCGCGCTTTGTCCCAACTGGATCAAACCCTTGCTGGCCTCGACACGGGTTCCCCGCTATATCTGCAATTGGAGTACAGCCTGCAACAGCTGCAAGGCATGTTAACCGAGATGGGTCCGCTAATGCAGACGCTCAACCAACAACCCAACGCCCTGATCTTCGGCGCAGAGCAGCAGCCCGATCCCGCCATTGAGGTAACACCATGAAGCGTCTCCTTGCCCTGATCGCCATCACGTTGTTCGGTTGCAGCCAGACCCCCGCGCCCACAGCCAAACACTACTCGCTGGCGGCTCAGCCGTTACCGCTCACTGAGCCCGTCAGTCTCTCGACGGGGACTCTGATCCTCTCCAGTCTGACCATCGACCATCACCTCCAACACAAAGGCCCGGTATTGTTGATGGCCGATGGCCGTTTGCATATCAGTCAGCAGCACCGCTGGGCCGGCGCACTGCCCAATCAACTGCAAAGGCTGACCCAAGAATCGCTGGCCATGCTGTTGCCCCATTGGCAGCAAGTCGGCCGCAAGCACACCCCTGCCCCTGTGGTACTGGAGATCGAGATCAGCCGCTTGTTCGGCGCGCCGGATGGCACCACTCGCTTGTCGGGCCGATACCGGCTCTACAAACAACAGCAGCTGATATTGCAGCGGTCGTTTGCGCTGGAGCAGCAACAAGCCGCATCAGGCTACGCCGCCATGACCGACAGCATGCGAAGCCTTTGGCTGTCCTTGATGACGCAGGTGAGTCAATCGATCATCAAGCCATAATAATGTCGTAATTTCGTCATAAAACTTGAGTTAACGCTTTAATTTAAAATGAGTAAAACCGATAATCTTCAAACAATAAAATCGCTGTCGACGACTATGAAAGAGATCGGATTTCGCTGGATAGATCGCTACCTCATCCACATCACCCTAAAAGAAAAATTCCTACTGCTGCTGCTCTTGCCGGTATTTACCCTACTGCTTAGCGTCAGCATGCTCCTCAACGCCATGGTCGATCAGCGAACGGCCAGCCTGGTGGAGCAACAACAACAGTTGATCCAGGTTATTGACCAACTGCAGCCCGACGAGGCGCAACTGCACAGCCTGATGGCGGACTCACCGTTTCGGTTGGGGCACGGCGAACTGGCTTTGCCCCTCGCCGATGGCCGTACCCTCGCGATCACCCAACTGCCCACGCTCGCCGATGTCACCAGCCTGAAGCGGACGCTGATCGTTATGGCGGTCGGCTCGATCGTGATCGCCACACTCTACGCCATTATGTCGTTTATCGGTGGCGCCATGTTCTCAATAAATCAGGGCCTGCAACGCTTGGCCGACGGCGAGCTCACCAGTCGGCTCAACTACCTGCCGGTTCGCGATGAATTCAGCCAATTGGCCCAAACCGTCGATCGGGTTGCCGAGCAGCAGCACGATCTCGCGCGTCAGGTGGATAGCTCCGCCAACCTAATGGAATCACTCAGCCAAACACTGACCCAACTGGCTCACGAGTCCGATCAGCTGTCTGCCGAGCAGAGTCAGAAACTGGATGAACTGGTCAGCGCCTCAGGACAGATGGAGATCTCCGTACGTGAGGTCGCCGCCCACGCTCAGGACGCGACGCAAAATACCCTGGTCTCGGTTCGGCTGACCGATGAGGGCCAACAACAGTTGCAGCAAACCCAAAGCGGCATCGACTCGCTGCAACAGGAGATCGATCAAACCGCCCGGGTTGCCACTGAGCTGGAACAAAACACCGCGCAGATCCATCAGGTCCTGGCCAGCATCAGCGCGATCTCCGAGCAGACCAACCTGTTGGCGCTCAATGCCGCCATTGAAGCGGCACGCGCCGGTGAGCAGGGCCGCGGTTTTGCCGTGGTGGCCGACGAAGTGCGCACCCTGGCTGGCCGAACCCAAGACGCGACGCAATCGATCCAATCCATGATGGACAACCTGCTCAGCGGCAGCGAGCAGATGTTGAAAGTCATGGAGCACACCGTCGCAGAAGCCGCAGCGAGTCGCACCACGCTGCAGCAGACACAAAACGCCATGAGTGAGATCCGCAGCGGTAGCCAGACCATCGCCCGCCGCAGTGAGGAGATCGCCACCGCCACCGAAGAGCAAAGCGCCGTGGCCAGCACCCTGGTCGGCAATATCGACGCCGTCCGCCAGCAAGCGGAAGCGCTGCATCAGGTGGTGCTCAGCTCATCGAAACAGATCCAGCAGATGGATCAACAAGCCCGGCAACAAAAGGTCCTTTTGGCGCCACTCTCGCTGTAACCTCCTATCAAGGGGTCGCCCCGACCCCTTATCTCCCATCTTTGACGTCTCCCTACCAGCATAACCACGCCGATGCTACTAAGCTGTGCTCAAGCAATTTCGGCATAGTATTGGAGAGACACAATGAACTGGCGAAACTGGTTTAAACCCAGCGTAAAATATTCCATTTTTACCCTGATCGGCGTCGGCGCCACGCTTGGGGTAGTCGGCTATTTCGCCGTGCAACAAACCCTGCATGCCACCAGTACCGATGAGTTCTGCATGACCTGCCACAGCAACCATTCACTGAAAGATGAGGTGCTGGCGTCGGCGCACGGTAATAACCGCGCGGGGATCACCGTCCAATGTCAGCAATGCCACATCGCCCAAGAACCCTTTAACTACCTGATGAAAAAAATCATCGTATCCAAAGATATCTGGGGCTATCTCACCATCGACGGCTTCAACACCCAAGAGTGGCTGGAGGAAAACCGCAAAGAGCAGGCCGATCTGGCCTTGGTTTACCTGAAGAAGATCGACTCATCCACCTGCCGCAATTGCCACAACAATGTCACCCACGACCAGCCCGAAGCCATGAAGAAAATGGCGACCCGAATGCACGACATGAACTACGCCAAAGAGAAGGACGCCCAGCGTACTTGCGTGGATTGCCACAAAGGCGTGGCGCACCCCTACCCCAAAAGCTGATGCGGACAAACACAGCGAAAAAAGGCGCTCAAATGAGCGCCTTTTTAGTCTCCAGCTCTGAGCCGCTTACTCTGGAACCAACCAGTCCACACAGAACCGAGCCTGTGACGATTGAGCCAACTTGGGCGTTAACCAAGGCAACAGTTCATTCATCTGCTGCTCCAACGTCCACGGCGGATTGATCACGATCATGCCAGAGCCGGTCATGCCACGGGCATTACTGTCACCCAGTACGTTCATCTCGATCTTGAGGATCTTCCTAATGCCCGAAGCCTTCAGCTTACGCTCGACATAATCGATGTCTTCGCGATACACCACCGGATACCACAAGGCATAGGTTCCGGTCGCCCAACGCTTGTGCGCTTCAACCACACCTTTGACCAGATCGTCGTACTCCGTCTTCAACTCATAAGGCGGATCGATCAGCACCACACCACGGCGCTCCTGCGGCGGCATGCTGGCCTTTAGGCGCTGATAACCATCTTCTTTGAAGATCTTCACCCGGCGATCCCGAGCAAACTCCTGCTCGAGTCGCGGATGATCGCTCGGGTGCAACTCGGTCAACAGCATGCGATCCTGCTCGCGGATCAAGGCATTGGCCAGCGCCGGACTGCCCGGGTAATAGCGCAGCTCACCATTGGGATTTAATGCCTTCACCGCCTTAAGGTAGGGGTGCAATGCCTCAGGGCAATCCTGCTGCCATAAGCGGCCAATGCCTTCAACGTACTCACCGGTCTTCTCTGCATGGTCATCACGCAGATCGTACCGTCCCGCACCCGAGTGGGTGTCGTGGTATACGAAAGGTTTCTCTTTGCCCTTGAGGGCTTCAAGGATCAGCGCCTGTACTGTGTGTTTCAGTACATCCGCGTGATTGCCGGCATGATAGCTATGGCGGTAGGAAAGCATCGGAGTCCACTCTTAATTCATTCAACCCGTTATTATCGCGCAAGCGTAACCAAAATACCCGGCCGCTCTGTGTGATTTTTCTGGCTGCGAACCCAACCGCTCGAGATCTACCCAGCTAAGATGGACGCCGCGGACTACGACAAGCCGGCACACGCCCTCGCTCATTATCCCAAGGTGATCCACTTCAGTAACTCCGTGTAAAGAATCGCAAGGGTTCAAGTGCCTAACCTATATGGCTTTTATAGTAACTCGTGGGGCAGCTCATGCCGTGCCCAAACCCTTTAAGTCGACTGTCGCGCAGATGATGGAGGTTAATCATCTGGTCAGTGCTCCCACACGTCGCTTTAGAGCCCAATAACAACACCGGAAAGGTACCCATGTTAAAACGTACTTCCCTATTGGTAGCAACGGCCTTAGCCGCAGCCCCGATGGTCCAAGCTGACACCACGCCATTGAACGTCGTATTGATCACCGCGGATGATCTGGGCTATGAAGCCTACAGCCTGTTCGATAACGAGCTGCCCAACCTGACACCGAACATGGACCAATTTGCCGCCGAGGGCGTGCAATTTGAAAATGCCCATGTGAACTACTCCATCTGTCAGCCAAGCCGCGCGGTCATGGCCACCGGCATGTACAACACCACCAGCGGCATGATGGGCTTCATCCACATGAAGGAGAAGAACCCCACCATCATGTCCACCTTGGGCGAGTTGGGTTATCGCACCGGCATTTTGGGCAAGGTTGCCCACTCCTCGCCAGATCTGGATTACCAATGGGATTACGTTTACGACGCCGACGATCTCGCCGCCGGCCGCTCACCCACCCTATATGCACAGCGGACGCTGACCTTCATCGAGCAGGCCAAGGAGAACGATCAGCCGTTCTACCTGATGGTCAACTCGCACGATCCACACCGGGTATTCTACGATCCCGAAGCCAACCGACTGGGCGAAGAAGAAACCCCCTCTCAGCTGTACACCCCAGAACAAGTGACCGTGCCGGACTACCTGCCGGATTATCCAGAAGTGCGGCTGGATCTGTCCCACTACTACAACTCGGTGCGTCGACTGGATGATACCTTTGGCCGCGTCATCGAGGCGTTGGAAGCTTCCGGCCAGCGTGACAACACCCTCGTCATGTTCGTCTCCGACAACGGCTCGCCGTTCCCGTTTGCCAAAGCCAACACCTACTTTGCCAGCACCAAAACCCCGCTGTTGGTTCAATGGCCGGGTGGCGATCTGAAAAATGGCCATGTCGATACCGAGCATCTGGTTTCCATCGTCGATCTGGTGCCGACCATGCTGGACGCTGCGGGCGTCGAGATCGGTGAGCACATCGATGGCAACTCATTCCTACCGCTGCTGCGTGGTGAAACCCAAGACGAGCGCGAGTTTGCCTTCTCCCAGATCGATTACAAGATCGGCGGTCCGGCCACGCCCATGCGCTCGGTCAAGAGCAAGCAGTACGGCTACATCTTCAACCCGTTCGCCGGTTACTCCCAATTCAAAGTGGGCTATGACAAAGCCACCATCGCCATGATGGAAAACTCCGGTGATGAACATCAGATCGCCCGTGCTGAACTGTTCCGCAATCGTGTTCTGGAAGAGTTCTACGACTTTGAGAACGATCCCGGCAACATCAACAACCTGATCGATCACCCGGACTATCAAGAGAAGATCGCCGCCTACCGCGCCGAGTTGGAAGCTTGGATGAAGCAGACCGAAGATCCGGTATTGGAGATCTTCCACAACCGTGACAACCCGGCCAAAGTGACTGAGATGATGAGCAGTCACTACCCGACTCGCGAATCCATGTACCCACAACAGCAGCTGGATAAACACAATGCACGCGTCGCTGCTGCGAAAGCGAAACGCGAAGCCGCACAACAAGCCCGCCGCGAAGCGCAGCGCGCCGCAAAGCAGTAGGTTTAGCCTGAGACGCTAAACCCATTTCAATATAACGCGTGCGCAAAACGCCTCACAATTTCGGCTGTGAGGCGTTTTTATTCGGGGAACTCTAGGTGGAATAATGCATTAAACATCGGCTCCCCGCTGCAACTTCACCATCGGCAGCGCGGCGGTTTCCGTCAGGCTCTTTGCTCCATACTATGCCTAAATGCGCCCTGCCAGCTTGGCTAAAACGCATCAGGGGATGCGATACCGGCTTGGCTGCTAGCTGAGATCAAGCCCCGATCACCACCGCCTGCAGACCAATCGCGATCGCTCGCCCACCGTGGATTTCCACATACGCGTTTGCCTCAGTCAGCGTTGAGAACCATAGGTTGAGAGAACCGGTTTGACGCAGTGCGATGGCGTAATGCGCCAACTCATCGCTGTTCGCTCTCGCTAGCGCCCGACGGTAAGCCGCCCAGTCTGAAAAGCCCGCCTCCCGCGCCAGCAGTTGCAACAAATGTTTGCGCTGAACCAGGTTGCCTTTACGCAGCTCGACCAAGGAGATATCACGCAAGATCTCGCTAGCCAGCAGGCGCCGAAGAACAGGTAAAGAGCGTGCAAGAGATCCCGAAGTGGCTGCACGGTGCAATCGCTTCGCTTCCCGGCGCAACATGGCAATGATGCTGCAGCCCTGCTGCTCTGAGCCACTGTCAGAGGACTTCGATTGAGCCGACGAGTAGGACTCAGAAAAAGGATAGGCAGGCTGTTCGCCCTGAATAGATCGAGAGTGGTGCATATCTTCTCCAAAATTCCGACCGACTCGCTCTGGGCCTGAGAGGATATGCAAGCAAACGCTTGCGGACGATTTGAAAGGTTGGTGCTGACACTTTTGCGAGGTAGGCGCCCAACTGCGCCCGCGACAGTGTACGACACAAAGGCCGCACCGTTCAATGTGCTGTCGCCGAAAATCAAACAGGGGTTTTAGCAAAACTGAGGCGGTGCCAACAACCCTTGTTCACGCAACTGTGTCAGTACGACCTGAGTCTTTTCCGTGAGCAGCTGCCGCAGCAACCGCGCCGCCGGCGAGATGGATTGGCGGCTGGGGAAGATCAACCACAACTCGGTAGGCGTCGGATCATAGCCGCGCAGCAGCGGTTTGACCCGGCCATTAAGCAAATCCTCCGCCATATCCAGACAGGATTTGACCGCCACGCCCCGGCCCGCGACACACCAACGTCGAACCAGATCGCCGTCATTCGCCGCCCAGTGCTGCGTAATCCGCACCTTGCAGTCGCCGCTGGCATGACGAAAATGCCAGACATCGTGCAGCACATCGTACAGCTGGTAAAGCAAGCCAATGTGGTCAACCAACTGCGCCGGCGTGGTCGGGGTGCCCTGCTCGGCCAGATAGTCTGGGCTGGCACACACCACTCTGGGCACATCGCAGATCTTAAAGCCATAGAGCCCCGCGTCTTTCGGAGCGCCATAGCGCAGCGCCACATCCACCGGATCGCGATAAAAATCCACGTTGCTGTCGGTGATGTTCAGCCGCAGGCGAAGATCCGGGTAGGTTCGAGTAAATTCATCGAGCCAGGGCAACACGCGGTTGCGCCCCAGATCCGACGACAGGCCCAGCCGCAGCACGCCCTCTACGCTGCTCGCGTCTTCTTGCAGATTCAACTGGGCCTGCGTCAACAGCGCCAGCGCTTCCTCACACTTGGGCAGAAATTTTTCCCCGGCAGCAGAGAGTCTGAGCTGACGCGTGGTGCGGGTAAACAGCTGCGCCCCTAACTGCGTCTCAACCCGCTTCAAGGCGGCACTGGCGGTCGCGGTGCGCATATCCAACTCCACCGCCGCGGCCGTAATGCTGCGCAGTTGAGCAATTTTCAGTACCAACTGTAGATCTGCGATCTGCATCGTACAGCCTTCCTCTATTTGGCAACGGTACGTCCTCCCTCGACTATCCGCTGCTAACCCTGCATCGCCGCGGATAACGTTGCTCACAGAAGGAAACGCATCATTTTCTAAAATATATAGACAATGATTCAAAGATTGCCCTGTTACCGGCGTAGTCATTACCGGCTAATCTTCGTTCCGTATCCAAAACCCCATGACGGAGTACCCCATGACAAAGCTCACCATCGTTGCCAACATCGTTGCCAAAGACGACCAGATCGAATTGGTAAAAACCGAACTGCTTAAACTGATTGAGATCACCCGCGCCGAACAGGGCTGCATCAATTACGATCTGCATCAGGACAACGCCAACCCGGCCCATTTCCTGTTCTTCGAGAACTGGACCTCCCGCGAGCTGTGGCAAACCCACATGGGCAACACCCATCTGGCCCAGTACATGGCCGCCACCGAAGGCGCTGTGGAAAGCTTTACCCTCAATGAAATGACCCACATCGCCTAACGTATTTTGCCGCCCCCATGCCGGACAGTGCTGACCGTCATTGGGGGCAACCGCAAAGAAAACCTGCCGTATCGCTGAATATTTACACCCGCTAACACTCTCCAGCGGTTCCCCTACCGACTTCACCACCACATTGCGGTAACATAATGAAAAATCACAAGGAACTGTGCGCTATGTTATCGATAAAGGATCTGT
This sequence comes from Ferrimonas pelagia, assembly GCF_039543565.1. Lineage (NCBI taxonomy): Bacteria > Pseudomonadati > Pseudomonadota > Gammaproteobacteria > Alteromonadales > Ferrimonadaceae > Ferrimonas > Ferrimonas pelagia. Next base: position 11,419 of record NZ_BAABJZ010000072.1, read on the forward strand.
CCAAAACCTACGCCAATGGCGTCAAAGCCCTCGACCAAGTCAATCTTGAGATCCCCGCGGGCATGTTCGGTCTGCTAGGGCCCAACGGCGCCGGTAAGTCTTCACTGATGCGCACCATCGCCACGCTGCAGCAAGCCGACACGGGCAGCATCCAGTTCGATGGCATCGACGTCTTCAACGATCCACAAGCCCTGCGCCAACAACTGGGGTATTTGCCACAAGACTTTAACGTTTACCCGCGGATCAGCGCCACGCGCCTGCTGGATCACCTCGCCGTCCTCAAAGGCTTTAACCACAAGAAAGAGCGCAAAGAGGTGGTCGACGGCCTGTTGGCCCACGTCAACCTGTTCCTGCACAAGGACAAAGCCGTATCCGGTTTCTCCGGCGGCATGCGTCAGCGCTTCGGCATTGCCCAGGCGCTGCTGGGCGATCCCAAACTGCTGATCGTCGATGAGCCCACCGCCGGGCTGGATCCGGAAGAGCGCAACCGTTTCCACAATCTGCTGGTCAGTCTGGGCGAAGAGCGGGTGGTGATCCTTTCGACCCACATCGTCGATGACGTATCCGAGCTGTGTCCGCAAATGGCAGTGCTGGCGGAAGGGCAAATTCTGCTGCAGGGCAATCCGCTGACCTTGGTGGACAAACTGGCGGGGCAGATCTGGCGCAAAACCGTGTCCCGCGCCGAGGGCGCCGAGCTGGAGCAAGCCCTGCCGGTGATCTCCAAACGCCTGCTCGCCGGCCAAACCATCCTGCACGTCCTGGCCGATCAGGCGCCGGAAGGGTTCACCGCCTCTGATGCCAATCTGGAAGATCTCTACTTCTCCACCCTGCACCGTCAGCGCAGCGCCGCTTAAGGGACCAAGATGCTCAGCAAGATGATCGCCTTTGAATGGCGCTACTTCACCCGCCAGCCCTCGTTTTACATCACCTATTTGATGTTCTTCCTGCTGGCTTTTTTCGCCTTGGCCTCGGACAACGTTCAGATCGGTGCCGGCGGCAATATCCACGGCAACAGCCCCTATGCCATTGCCCAGATCCTCTCCACTTTAGGGATCTTCGCCATGTTTGTGGTGGTCAACTTTGTTGGCACCACCGCCACCCGCAACCATGCCCATCAAATGGAAGAGCTGCTCTACACCAAGCCGCTCATTCCCTGGCAGTACCAACTGGGCCGGTTCCTCGGCAGCTATCTGGTGGTGCTGGTGGTGCTCTCCTCCATCCCGCTGGGCATTCTCATCGGCTCTGCCATGCCCTGGCTCGACCCCGAGCGGCTCGGCTCGACCGTATTCAGCCACTATGTCACCAGCTTTGCCGTATTGACCCTTCCCACCGCCTTTGTGCTCTCGGCGCTGTTCTTCACCATGGCGGTGCGGTTTCGCTCAATGATGGCGCTGTACCTTATCGCCGTCGCCCTGTTGGTGCTCTATATGACCACCGGCGATCTGGCCAGTCAGCCACAATACCGAACCCTCGCCGCCCTGATCGATCCCTTCGGGCACCGCGCGCTGGGCGATGTCACCCGCTATTGGACCAGCGCCGACAAGAACACCCTGCAAGTGGGATTTGAAGGGCTGCTGGCCTACAACCGCCTGCTCTGGCTGGCACTCAGCACCTTGGTGTTACTGGCGTTTGCCAGTGTGTTCCGGGCGCCAGCGCTCCTAAGCCGCAAAGCCCGTGGCAAAGTCGCCAAAGTCATCGATGTGCCCGAGTTCAGTCTGAGTCAGTTGCAGCCCGCCGCCGGTCAACCCAGTACCGCGCGCCAGCTCTGGCTACGGACCCGATTTGAGATCAGTCAGGTGGTCAAAACCCCGGGCTTCATCGTCCTTTCACTGCTGACCGTTGCCTTGCTGATCATGCCGTTGCTGGATCCCCGCGGGATCTACGGCGCCGCCAATTTGCCCCTGACCCAAAGCATGATCGACAACATCTTCGGCGGCACCGGGGTGATGATGATCATCATCGTCAGCTACTATGTCGCCGAGATCGTCTGGCGCGAGCGCAACGGCGGCATGGGCGACATCATCGACAGCCTGCCGGTCGCCAACTTTGTGTTCTGGAGTGCCAAGGTACTGGCCGTCTCTTTGCTGGTGGCCCTGCTGTTTGTGGTGGGAAGTCTCACCACCCTGATCTACCAACTGCTGTCCGGCTTTGATCAGCTCGAGCTAAGCCAATACGCCATCCGCCTGGCCTACTTTGCCTGGCTGCCGGTGGTGTACTCAGCGATCCTCGCCTTCTTCCTGCAAGCCATCAGCCCCAACAAGTTTGTCGGTTTGGGTCTGTTTGTGCTCTATTTCATCACCACCTTCGTGCTCGCCTCCTGGGGCTTTGAACACTCACTCTGGCACTTCAGTGAATCGCCCTTTGTCGCCTACTCCGACATGAACGGCTACGGCTGGTCGCTGCAGGCGCACAGCTGGTACATGGCCTACTGGGGCGGCTTGAGCCTCGTGCTGTTTGCCCTCGGGTTTGGCCTATATCAGCGCGGCCCGATGCAACCGCTGAAGCAGCGCATCGCCCAACTGGGCTACCAACTCGGCGGCGTCGGCAAAGGTGCCATCGCCGTTGGCCTAGCGTTGTTTATCGGCTGTGGCAGCTACATTGGCTATCAAACCATGGGCGTCCATGATTACGTCAATTCCGATCAGAGAAAGGACCTACAACAGCGCTATGAAGAGGCCTATCGGCAGTTCGAAGACGCGCCCATTCTGACCATCGATTCAGTCAAACTGGACGCAGCGATCTACCCCAGTCAGCGCATGATCGTCGCCAGCGCGGAGTTTAGCGCCCATAATCCGGGCAACGAGCCGGTGGAAAAACTGTTGGTGCAACTGCCACAGTTCAGCCCCAAAGCTGAAGTGTTGATGGACGGCGCCACGCTGATCATGGACGATCCGCAGCTCAACACCGCCTGGCTGACGTTTGATGTTCCGGTCCAGCCCGGCGAGCGCCGCGAGGGTCGCTTCGAGGTGATCCGCCACAGCCAGGGCCTGCGTCAGGGCGATCAAGACGTGGCCTTGGTGCAAAACGGCACCTTCATCAATAACGCAGATCTGTTCCCGCTGTTTGGTTACCTGTCCCATCAGGAGCTGACCGACAAGCACGAACGGCGCAAACGCGAGATGAGTGACACCCGCCGCGCCCACCCACTGGAAGACAACCATCGTTACACGGAAAGCTTCCTTGGCCGCGGGGTGGAGTTCATCGACTTCGAGGCAAGGTTGTCGACCGAGGCGGATCAAATCGCCATCGCACCGGGCTATCTGGAGAAACAATGGGTCGAGGGCGATCGCGCCCATTTCCACTACAAGATGGATCAGCCCATGTTCCACTTCTACTCCATCCAGTCGGCGCGCTACGCGGTGGAGAAGGAGATCCATAACGGGGTGAGCTATGAGGTGTACTACCACCCAGCCCATCACTGGAACGTCGCGCGCATGCTCGAAGCCGCCAAGGATTCGGTCGCGCTATTCTCTAAGGAATTTGGCCCCTACCAGCACAAGCAACTGCGGATCATCGAATTCCCCGGCTACCGTTCCTTTGCCCAGAGCTTCGCCAATACCGTGCCCTACTCGGAGAAGATCGGCTTTATTTCCGACTTAAGCGACCCTGATAAAATTGATCCGGTCTACTACGTCACCGCCCACGAAGTGGCGCACCAATGGTGGGGCCATCAGGCCGGGGCGGCCAACGTGCAAGGCAGTGCGGTGATCTCCGAATCCCTGTCGCAATACGCCGCCCTGTTGGTAATGGAGCAGAAATACGGCGCGCAGCGGCTGCGCAGCTTCCTCAAGTACGAGCTGGATGAATACCTGCAAAGCCGGGGTCATGAAGCGCTGGAGGAGATGCCACTGATGCGGGCCGAGAGCCAATCCTATATTCACTACCAGAAGGGCTCTTTGGTGATGATGGCGCTCAAGGATCAGATCGGTGCCGAGCGGCTTAACGCCAACCTTGCCGCCTTCCTGCAGCGTTACCATTTCCGCAACGATCCCTACCCCACCACGCTCGATCTCATGGCCTACCTCAAGCAGGATATAAGCGCCGACGAGCAGCGCTTTGTCGACGACCAATTCAGTAAGATCAGCCTGTACGATCTGCGCGCAAAAACCGCGCAAGTCGAGCAGCAGCCGGATGGTCAATTCAAGGTGACACTGACCGTGTTGGCCAGCCAGTTCGAAGCGGACGGTCAGGGCGTGGAAACCGAACTGCCGTTGGCCCAGTCCATCGATATCGGCTTGTTCAGCGCCGATCCCGACAAACTCAGCGACGCTGCCGAGCCCTTATATCTGCAAAAGCATCAACTGGTGTCCGGCGAAAACACCATCGAACTGTTGGTGCCAGAGAAGCCCGCTTTCGCTGGGGTGGATCCCCTGGTGCGGCTGATCGATCGCGACGCCGCGGATAACGTCATCAAGCTGTAAGCGCAGCGGCCTACCTGCGCGCCCTTCTCCCAGCTGTGTCATCGCTGGGGGAAGGGCCCCCTTCGGCTGGGTTCCGCCGGCGTGTGGTGCCTCGCCACCCTGAACATTCGTCATTGCAAACCAAGCATTGAAGCGCATCAAAACTCTATCGCTAACCGGTTGACGCGACCTTGTCGTTCAGACAACGTGTGTCGCGATCGTTCATCGCAATAAGGAAGCGAAGAGAGTGAAACGAAAACGGATCATCCCATTGTTATCCGCGCTATTGACCGCCTGTGCCAGCACCACCACGGTGGATTACGCACAGCTCGATCTCCTCGATCTGCGTAACCAGTCGGAACAACTAGAGCAATACTGGTCACCGCGCGCTCCTCACGCCCCGCAGTATCCGACCGAAGCGGCCAGAGCAAGGCAAGAGGGCTGCGTCGAGCTGTACTTTGTGATCGATGAGCAGGGCAAGACCCGGGATATTTCCGTCAGTGATGCGTCCAGCCGCCGCTTTATCAACAGCGCCATTGAAGCTGTAACCCAAGGCGGTTGGCAAGCGGCACCGGCCAACACCAAGCATCAACCGGTGATCGCCAGCCTCAAGCTCTACTTTATGCTTGATCCCGACTCGAGCATCGACTGCGGCGCCTGAACGCCCGGATAGACATCAAGCGGCGTTGCCCGCTGGCGGCAGCGGCTCAAACGAAACCGTGTCGATGTCGTGACCAACAACCAACCGCGGCATGCCAGCGGTTGGTTATTTCAAGGTGCCGGCATTGGATCGGTCGCTAACGGCAAAAAAACATGTCGTGCCGCTGTCTCAATACAGCTTAGGGCTGCGCCTGAAGATCCTGCGCCAGATCCAACGCCAATTGTTGCCCCCACTGCATCAACATCTCAGCAACGGCGCCTTTCGCAACCCCAACCTCATGCTGACCCAGCTCGCTCCGATAAAACTGGGTGTACTCGCTCAGATCCTGGTCCGAAATGTCCCGATACAGATAATAAGAGGTTAAGTACATCTGCTGCTCCATCATCGGCCGGAGCTGCGTCCGCATCATCTCTCGCATCTCAGCCAGATCCGGCCCCACCTCGGCCTCAGGCTCCATATAATTTTGCATGTTGGTGATCATCACAGCAACCAGATCAGCCGTCAGCTCGACCAGATAATCAACCATCTCAGTGGCCTCAATGTAATCATGGATCACCTGAGTGCGCTGCTGGTGGGGTGGGTTTTCCTGCAAGTCAGCTAAGAAACGCAACAAACCGGCTTCGAAGCCCGGTTGACTTGCCGCCAACTCAGCCTCGGTAATACGGCGGTTCTGCGGCAACTCTCGAAAGGCAATCAACTGCTGCAGTTGCAGATCGGTCAGATCTGCACGGTAATGGCCAATAAATACCTGACGTAAATGATCAGAGTGCCAAGATCCCTTCACTATAGGCTCAATACGGTCAAGCAGCGAACGATCCGGATTGGTCAAAGCCTGTTGCGCCAGCATGGCATCGATCTGCTGCGGCATACTGTCAATGACCTGATCTGCCCCAACCAAGGCGTTGTAACGCTGCCATAGCTGCTCTGACGTGTCGGCATGGCAGACACTGGACAACAGCAAAGCAACCCCAACTAAAACGCGATTAAACAATCCCATCAAAAATCCTTTTATTTGTTTTAAACTGCAGCGTCAGACTAACCCCATTTCTACGGCCCGCAGACGGAATTGATGCCAAGGTGTGACATGGGTTAGAACCGACTTTTCTTCATGATCTCGCGCCGGCCAAATCGCCCTGCTCCGCCCTTGCCCAAGTGATGACGCCCCGCGCCCCATCGCTAAGAGGTGATCCAGCTCACGTCTCGATTTAACCCCGCCAAGGCATAATGAACGCCACCTTACCGCCGCCCCAAGGGCCACCAGCCAACAGAGAGTTCTATGGATCAGCTACTCACCCGTTTCCTCCACTACGTCACCTTCGACACCCAGTCCGATGGCAAAAGCGAGACCATCCCAAGCACACCGGGCCAGTCAGTACTGGCCAAAGCCCTGTTTGATGAGCTCACCACGCTGGGACTGTGTGACGTATCGCTAGATGACAAGGGCTATGTCATGGCCAAGCTACCCAGCAACCTGCCCAACGAGGCCCAGGTTCCCGCCATTGGCTTTGTCGCCCATATGGACACCGCGCCCGATGCCTCCGGCCGCGACGTCAAACCGCAGATCATCCGAGACTATGACGGCGGCGTGATCCCCTTAGGCGAGGCCAGTGAGCGGCTCGATCCAAACCAATATCCGGCGCTGGCTAGCCTCAAGGGACAGACGCTGATCACCACCGATGGGTCAACCTTGCTTGGTGCGGACAATAAAGCCGGGATCGCCGAGATCATCACTGCCATGGCCTATCTCAAAGCCCATCCGGAGATCCCCCACGGCGAGATCTGCATCGGCTTCACCCCGGACGAGGAGATCGGCCGCGGTGCGGATCACTTCGACGTCGCTCAATTTGGCGCGCAGTGGGCCTACACCATCGATGGTGGCCCCGTCGGCGAGCTGGAGTATGAGAATTTCAACGCCGCCAGCGCCACCATAACCCTTACAGGCAACTCAGTGCATCCGGGCACCGCTAAGGGCAAACTGGTCAACGCCCTGACCTTGGCGACCCAGTTTCACGCCCAGATCCCCGCCAGTGAAACCCCGGAGCACACCGAAGGCTATGAGGGGTTCTATCACCTCGTCTCTATCGAGGGCGGCACCGCCGAAGCCAAAATGCACTACATCGTGCGTGATTTCTGCCTCGATTCACTGGCCCGGCGCCAAGCCTTCCTGCAGGCACAGGCGAATGCCTTTAGCGCTGCGGGCAGCCCCTGCCAGCTGGATTGGCAAGACGCCTACCGCAACATGAAGTCGATGGTCGAGCCGCATCCGCACATCATCGAGCTGGCCAAACAAGCCATGCTCGACTGCGATGTCACGCCCGAGATCAAACCCATCCGCGGCGGTACCGATGGCGCGGTCCTCTCCTTCAAAGGGCTGCCCTGCCCCAATATCTTCACCGGTGGTTACAACTTCCACGGCAAGCACGAGTTCATCACTCTGGAGGGGATGGAGAAAGCGGTCGAGGTGATCGTCCGCCTGTGTCAGCTCAATGCCGAATCATGGTCGAACCACTGACATTACGCGTCACGCCGTGGCCTGAGCCACTTCGCCAAATGGCAAAACTGAGCTAGCGCGCTCTCTGAGTCAGGCTCAGTGGTGCGCGATGCGACCGGCTCGCATGCATTGCCGTCACGCTCAGGCTCTCGCGCTCACGCAGCGCAAGCTCGCGCCCAACCCAGCGACGCCGAAGCCCCCGACACAAACAAACAAGCGAGCCAATAACGGCTCGCTCATTTAACCATCGTTAATACCGCCACGATCGTCCGCCCGGATAAGCGCGATCCGCCACCTCAGTCCGGCAAAGACTGGCGGACCACCTCGATCTCATCGATCTGTCGCCGCAGCGACGCCACGCAATCCCCATCGATCTTACCGTCATCGACCAGACGATCGAGTTCAAGCAGCGCATCCGTGACCGACCACGCCGATTTGTAAGGCCGAATGCTGGTGAGCGCATCGAAGATATCGGCCACGGTGACGATGCGAGCCGCAATAGGGATCTGCGCGCCCTGTAAACCCAGCGGATACCCTGTGCCATCGAGCATCTCATGATGCGCCGCGATAATATCCAACAGCACCGACAAGCCGGGCAACTGAGCAGCATAATGCTTGGTCAACAAACTCTCCATGCAGGCCACCCCCAACTGCACATGGCTTTGCATGATCTCCCGCTCCTCCAGGGTCAGTTTGCCGGGTTTCAGCAAGATCTCGTCAGCGATGCCCACCTTGCCGATGTCATGCAGCGGCGCAAACTGAGCGATCTGATTGATCTGCTCATCACTCAGCCCATGCATGTCAGACAGATCCCGGGCGATCAAATAGCTGTATCGGCTCATGCGCTTCAGGTGAGCACCGGTTTCCGCGTCCCGCAATCGGGTGATCTCCGATGAAACATCGCAATAGCCCCGTACCACATTGAGCAGCGCCACCTCGGCAATGCACTTGGCCTTAATGGCTTCCACATGCCACTTAAGCCGCTCCAACATCGACGGCTGAAACACATCACTTTGACCGGCATTGAAGAAGACAAAAGCACAAAACTTGCCAAACGCATACAAGGGAACCGTTAGCGAAGAGCGGTAGCCCTGCTGACGCAGCCAGTTCGAGTGGGGTTTTTCATGATCCAGCGGATACGCCAGATAATCGTTGATGGTACGGCACTCGCCGGTCGATGCACACTCAGCCAGACTGCTCTGCGGGCGCAGCGGGGCCTGATAGCGGCGCAACGGCGTTCCTTGGTAAGTATAATCCGCCACGGTCGACAGCTGATCACGCTCCTGATCATACTTCACCAGCGAGATCCGACTCAGACTCGGCAGCTCCAACCGCAAAGCCTCAAATACACTCTTGAGCAGCCTGTCATAGCTGACAAATTCCGCTTCCAAATTATTATAGTGCGCCACGATCCACTTCCTTATGTCTCATCCAGCACCCAGCCACGCATCGTTCCTTTCGATTTATCCGAGTGTTCACATGCCAGAATACGGAAGCATCGCCCTAACACAAGACCACATTATCAGTATGGTTAATGATCGCACGAAAGCGTAACCAACTCACAGTTCGCGCTCAACGATTGAATTGTCATGAACGGATCCACTAACCCGGCGTAATACCTAAGCGGGACACAGTGAGAAGACGATATGGCTTTTCAACCAACGTCGAGACGAAGCTGACTCAGAGCTCATTGATGAAAGGTAAACAAAGCGGGGAGAGCCAGCGCAACCGTCGCCTAGCACGGCTGACCAAGACCCGTCACACAGGCAGATGATGGGACAAGGCAGGCGCTGGCGCCTTTGCCTCATCACCGGAGGCAATGGAAAGGAAATACGCAGCCACAGGATCGTGGCTGCGGACAAGCGTTGGTCAACGCTTAGTGAGCGCTCAACTTAGTCACCTCAAATCGAGCATCCTCGTCCAATGGGAACATAGGGCGATCGACATGGACAAACGGCAAAACTTGGAAATTCGGATTGACCGGCCCAGGACCACAGACCCACATCATCTCTTTGGCCATCGGCCCGTAAGCCGCCTTGTAATGCTGACGAGATTTGATCAGAGTATATTTCTTCTTGGCTGGATCAACTCCAACGTGGCGGAACACGCCTGGCTCGATCCCCTCCATTCTCTGCTCGGTCACAAAGATATCCACACTGCCGATGGAAAGAACGGCGGAGCGTCCAATGCCGAACTGCATGCCGGTAGCCATCGGCCCAACCAAAGTGATCGGCGCTTCGGTCACCGCGGTCACGACACCCGTTAGTTTCAGAGGATCCGTCTTGTAGTTCATCAGCGGTACATCCTGGCGCCCACCGACCTCGACAGTAACCTCACTGCCAACCCCAGCTTCAAACAGGATCTTCGAGGAGATCGGACAATGGAACGGACCAGCAATCAGATCTTCAAAACCCATCTCCAAAACCGTTTTCAATACGGTCATGTCTGATGCTAACCCTCCGGAGGTCATATTATCACCGCAGTCAGCTAAGATAATTGGCCCTTCAGACAATGATTTCGCATACGCAAGTGTTTCTTCGATGGGCGCAGCTTTGTAGATTAGATCTTCGCGATGCTCCCAACCCAATCCGAGTAACCGCTCTGCAGCCGCGATCCCTTTATCCGGACGATTGTTGGTCACCATAACCGCCGTCATCCCGCCAGGGCCAACATCCGTAAATGGATGGCCGCCAGACAACCCCGCAACCAAAATATCCTCATCTTCGGCTTCGATCTGCTTGAGCTCGTCAAGGATGGACTTCATCGGCTGGTCATTGTTGCCCATGCATTCGAGGCTCCCCATCAGCGGGATCCGTCTGGCCACCATAACAGGCTCGACCTCGCCATTCATGGACTTCAATAACATCTCACCCGCGCGCTGCGCCGTCTCATACATATCAATATGCGGCGTCGTCCGGTAGATGGAGATAACCGTCGAGTTATCCACAATAGCGTCCGTCATGGTGCAATGGAAATCCAATGCCACCGCGATGGGCATATCCGGAGCAACCGCACGGATCCGCTTCAGCAACTCCCCTTCGGCATCCGGGTAGCTTTGGGCCGCCATCGAGCCGTGCAGATCCAACATCACCGCATCACACCCCTCCTTCACGGCAGCAACGATCTTGTCGCACATGTAGTCAAACGCAGCGTCTTCCGCACTGCCTAAAGGAATGGCGAACGCTGACAGCGGCACCGTGTACTCCGCTCCAATGCGTTCGGCAATATCGATATAAGCAGCCACGCCTCCATTGACGGCACGAGAGACGGCGAGTGCCTCTGCATCTTCGAACGGCCCCCGATCGCCTTTTGGATTAAAGTCCGTCAGTTTCGATGGCTCGGGAAGAAAGGTATGTGTTTCCTGATTCATGTGCGCAAAAACAAACTTCATGCAAACTCCTGTACAATTCAACGTTGGCTCGATCGAAGACGCAGCGGCTCAAAGCGAGCACCGTTATCAGCTACGACTGCGATAAAACCCCTATGGTCGTTCTAAGGTTCGCCCTAGATGTAACGCGGCAAAGGCGCCGTGCGAAAGGAGAATTACATAAATAAAAGTTAGAAAATATTTTGGCTTATATTTACGTTAATTCGCGTGAGCGTTTCCTACAAGCCTTCACTTTTTCGTAACAAAAGCCAACCAGCATGTTGCTAAATTACGTGCCGGGCGATGCAGCATAAACCCGATTTTGAGCCTCCCCAATGTGGCGCAGTGACGCCTATTGACGCCCCCCCCAAAAAAAGCCCCAACGGCAGACAGAGAGAAAATATTCAACTCACCTTCTGAGCATACGACGCAAAGCCGTTCCGTCCTTGCCCGCCCCTCATCAACTCGGCTCTCAGCGCGACTGTGTCAAACCGCGCTGAGTATCGACACGCGCTCAAAACCTTAATGTGTCCCCAGCCACTTTCGCCGAGCGGCTGACTCACCCTGCCTCCTTGCCATCCGCCCCAAGCAACCCTTCACAATCCCGCTGATGAGACAAAAGCGGGACTCCGAAGAGTCCCGCATCCAACCCGGTATATCCAACTTCGGTCTTTTTTGATAACTAGTCGAAATGATAAGAAGTGACAGAGGATGCATGAATAAAGCTCACTGTGTCGGAACTATCCTCCTGCAAAGAGTTATTGACGTTGCGCGACATACAGTTCCAACCGATAGCCCAGTGTTAATCAACTCACCTTCACATGGTGCACCAAAGCTCGCAACCCCACCACTCCTGGCAATTGCAGTAAGCCAAATTTAACTTTCGGAGTCCTAAATATCGGGCTGTTTGGCAACGACAAAGGTACCGAACTCGTCGGCAAGCTTGACTGCTTCATGCTTAAACGCGGCGGTCTCAACTTTAGGATACACCTTGATTGCCGATGGTCACCTCGGCAAGCGGTCTTTTCCACTTAGCTCTGTTTCCAGGATAACCGGAACCTCAATAGGACGGGTTAGGATTAATGAAGACTAAAATGGCAAACAAAGGTGAACGGTTACGCAATCAAGGGAAGAAACTTCTATCGGCGTTCAAGCACCCCAAAATCACGCAGGTCGTGCTCGCAAGCACCACTGACTGCAGAACGCTCACGAAACAGACATACACAGAAAAAGAGCACCTTAAGATGGCGCCCCAAACGACTTAATTGCAAATAATTTTAGTGCTTCGAGCGATCGTCTGAAGCGAGCCGTTCAGCCAGTCGATCGATCACTCTATCGACCCACGGACTCACGATCGGAACTAAACAAGCGGACACAATTAACGCACTGAACATCATACACACCACCAAACGGCTTAGTCGCCGACACATTAGACTTTAGTCTAAAGCGTAGCAGCTCAGTGTGCCTCGTTAGTCGATCTTTTCACCAAAGCGTCGCTCGATCGCATCAACCACAAAACGCCAGGCAAACGACAGAGGGGCTCGAACGATCCGAGCCAGTGGGATCGCCAATAAACACAGCAGTACCATTTCGATCATCTATGACTCCTGCCAGTAAAGGCGAATTCAGGATAGGGGAACGCTTCCCAAGCGACGCCATCCTAGCAGTGCGATATGGCAAAATACATGGTCGTTCTGGCCTAGATGGCGCGAAAACTCAGCCTTTACATGCCAACCCACTGAAGAATTGTCGTTAATTTTTTTTGTGATCAACCACACATCTTGCTCGATTAAGCAGTGTTCGCCGACGCTGTGCTAGACCAAACAACGATTAAGCAGTCCGACGAGATGCAATTGGCTTCGACATCGGGTCTTTGTCAGTATCTGACGGATATGGCTGCGCACCGTACTTTCTTCGATGCTCATTTCTCGTGCGATCCGCTTCGCTGGCATGCCAGATGCGAGACCAAAGGACACCTGCGCCTCTTTGGGCGACAAACCAAACCAATCCTGTAGCAACTGAGGGGAGCGGCCAGGATCGGACAAACTAAGCGATCGCAACGTCATCAATAGCAGAGGTTCGCTCCGTGGAGAGCCCGTCCAGCGCTGGCAATGCGCCAGCCACAACGCATGTTGCGGACCAAGCAACAGACTCTTAGCGGCGCCTTCTCCCGCTTGCCACCGATAGAGCAGTGACTGCCAACGTTCATGTTGATGACCTTCGCTAAAGCCGATCTGTCCAGAGCGTACGGTGACCCAAGCCGAATTTAACCATTGCTGACCTAACTCACTGGCATGATGCAGCTCGCCCGACAGAGTGGTTAACAGCCAAGTTTGGCTAGGCGCCGCGGCGACCGGTACCGGCGTACCCTCCTGCCAATACCGCTCTGAGCCAGAGCACAGCCATGCGTCCAGCTGCGGTCCGATCTCCGCCGCACAGATCGAGAGCCGATCCGCCTGCGCACAATACAAACACAAAATGCATTCCTGCAGCTGAGAGTGCGCTAACGCCAGTCGCAAAACATAAAGACACTGGTCATGCTCCTGCCCCATCAACGGGATCGCCTCATGCCTTGCCATCACCTGCTGATGCAACGACCCAAGGCGCTGCTGCGCAAACGCCACCTGTAGATCGGTGGCATTCACTTGTGCGACCAATTGCTCTGGCAGCCCATCCTGGCCACGGGTAAACACCACCGCGCTGGAGGCGCGGGTTTGCTCACACAACTTGGTTAATGCATCCAGCCAGTCCGGCTGGATCCAATGCCCACCGCCACTACCGTCTGCGATGGTGGAGCCAAGTCTTGATCTCGTCATGCATTCATCCTTAAACACATAGAAACGGATTCAACTCATGCTCTCCTCAATGTTGGGGAGATCATAAACACGGACAGTGCACTAAGGTTCATGGGTCTGAGCCGAACTTGACTCTTTCCCAACAAGGACGAACCTCCGTTCACCCTCTCGGAGTCAACTGCGGCGATGGCTTTCCTCCAAGGACAACCCTCACGGCACTTTCAGTGCCGTATTTTTTTTCGACAACGTCGCCAATCACAATTAACGTTAACGTAACAGAGGGATACTATTGATGTCTCCCCTGTTTCAGTGCGAGCCAACATCAGCCTCAACAACCCGCCTCGCGCCGCCAGCAGATAGGGAGTTCGACCCAAGGTATGTTGCCAAACCTTTCCGAAGCAGTCGCCACAAGCCGCCAAGCCATCGCCAAGACCGAATCGTACGATCTGATCGTGATAGGTGCCGGGATCACCGGCGCTGGGATCGCACGGGAGAGCGCCCGACTCGGGTGGAAAACCTTACTGCTTGAGCAAGGGGATCTCGCCAGTGGCACCTCCAACTTTAGCTCCAAGATGGTACACGGCGGCCTGCGCTACCTGATCCAGGGCAACTGGCGCCTAACCCGCGAGGCCGCTCAGGCGCGGGAGAGCCTGCTGCAACGCTGGCCCGATCTGGTGAAGCCTTTGCCCTACTACTATTTGCAAAACGAACGCAGCCTGATCACCCGCTTTAAGCTGACAGCGGGTCTTTGGCTCTATCACACGTTAGCGGCCGCCGAAGACGCGCATCGCCCCCGATATCTGTCGCCAGCAGCATTGGCCGAACACTTTCCCGCCCTTTCCTTCCCAACCGGCACCGCCGCAAGCCGCTACTATGACGCGATCTGCGACGACAGTGCACTGGTACTGAGAACCCTACAAGAGGCCGTCAACTACGGCGCCCAACTCAGCCACTATGCCAGCGTCAGCGAGCTGTTAACCGAGGGCGATCGGATCGCCGGAGTAACCGTGCGGCTCGATCAAAGCCAATACACACTGCCCGCAAAAATGGTGATCAACGCCACCGGAGTCTGGGCCGATCAATTCACCTCTCTGCCAGCTAACTTGCGTCTGCGCCCTCTGCGCGGCAGTCATCTGCTGTTTGCCGCCGCCGACCTGCCCCTTCCCGCCGCGCTGACCCTGCAACACCCCGAGGATGGCCGTGTGGTGTTTTGCTACCCCTGGGCGGGCGGCAGCGTGCTCGGCACCACAGATCTCGACCATCTCGCCGACAAATGCCAACCAACACAGATGAGCCAGGAGGAGCAGAATTATCTGCTTGCGCTGCTGCCCCAACTGGGACTTAAGCGCAGCATCAAACCGATCGCCTGTTGGTCCGGTCTTCGTCCGGTACTGGCCGAACAAGGTGATAGCCAAGCGCCCTCTCAAGCCAGTCGCGAGCACCTGATCTGGCAACAACCAGGGCTGGTCAACATTACCGGCGGCAAGCTAACGACCTTCGCCAGCATGGCGGAGGAGGCCCTAGCGATGGCTGAGCAGCAGGGTAACCTGCCGCCCCGATCCCCTCAGGCCGACACGCCGTTACGCCCCGACAAACCGAGTCAGGCTGCATGCCCAGCAGGGCCACTCGACGCCGAGGCGTTACGCTACTGGTCAGGCGCGGGCGCCATCGAACGACTGTCCGATCTGCTGCTGCGCCGTACCCGCCAAGGCTTAATACTGGGTCGGCAATTAGAGCCGCTTCAATCCCAGATAGAGCAGCTGTGTCAGCCTCTGGCGTGGTCTTCCGCCCGCTGGCAGCAAGAGTGGGCCCACTACTGGCGCGAGTTTGAGCATAATCATGGCTGCCACGATAGCCTCGACGCTTCAGCCAAGCGCTCCGCTTAACCAACCTCCAAGTCCCTGCGCACCCGCAAGGCCTTGTCTGCGTTGATCAAAGCAAGATAAGCTGAGCACTCGGCGGCGTCTGCCGCCCTCTCATCGTGTCACAAGGAGCCGACCATGAGCCTCTCTGCCGCTGTGATCCTACTTCTGGCGAGCAGCTACAACGCAGATTGCCTGCAACGTCTACTCGACCAAGCGGATCCAGCGCTCACGCTTGAACAGCTGCGCAGCCGCTGCCAACAAACCCCGTCACAGGCGGAAGCGGCACCGGACCCACTGGATCAACGGCTCCAGTCGGAGCAGCGAGCCGCCGACAGGCGCTTTGCCCTCAACGCCCACCACAACAACTATCTGCTGCCCTTTAGCTATAACCATGCGCCCAACCGCACACAGTGGGAATACAGCCCCGGCGAGATGGATAGCTGGGAGATGCAGTTTCAGCTCAGTTTCAAGGTGCCAATCACCCCAGCCTGGTTCAGCCAACAGGGCCGCCTCTTCGTGGCATACACCAACCAGAGTTGGTGGCAGGCCTACAACAAAACCGTCTCAGCCCCATTTCGCGAAACCAACCATATGCCTGAGCTGATCTACCTGCATCAGCCCGCCAACTGGCAATGGGCCAATTGGGATATTCAGGCGTTGAGTCTCAGTTTCAATCATCAGTCTAATGGCCGATCCGGCCTGCAGAGTCGCAGCTGGAATCGGATCATCGCTGGCATGGCGATCGCCAACGGCCCTTGGATCATTGGCCTCAATAGCTGGTATCGATTAAAGGAAGATCCCAAGGAGACGCCCGACGATCCACGCGGTGACGACAACCCGGATATCCTCGATTACATGGGCCACGGCGAATTGATGCTGCTGCACAAACAGCAGGATCGCGTCCTCAGTCTGCGCACCCGCGGTAATATTGCCACCGGCAAAGGGGGTATTGAGGCCGGCTGGAGTTTCCCATTGCGAGGCAAGCTGCGTGGCTATGTCCAAGCCTATTATGGCTACGGCGAAAGCCTGATCGACTACAACGCCAAAGCTGAGCGGATCAGCCTTGGCATTGAATTTACCCCTTGGCTATAAGGACCACCACCATGTCGAAAAAGATCTACTGCACCGCGCAGTTTCAGCCCAAACCCGGCCAGGAAGACGCCCTATTTGCGGTGCTGCAGGCGCTTGAGCCCAACACCCTGCGCGAGGACGGGTGCTTGCAATACATTGTCACCCGCCACCGGTCCAGCCCCTTTGCCGAGGGCGAGAGCTTGCCCATTGTGTTTCATGAGATCTGGGCCGATCAGGCCAGCTTTGAGGCACACTGCCAGCGCACTGAGATCCAACAGTTCTTCCAGCGTCACTGCGTCGATGCCGATGGCCTAAATAACTGATCCTAATTGTGCTCCACTATCTGCAATCCATGACCACCACCCGGGAATGGTGAGGCGTTGTTCATGAAGTACTTCACCCGCCGGATCAGTTGCCACATGTGCTTGCATCGATGA
>NZ_BAABJZ010000073.1:0-29067 GCF_039543565.1 Ferrimonas pelagia
CACACAGATTGTCTGACAAATTGTTAAAGAGCGCTTAAGTCATGCTGACTTAAGGTTCGCTTCGTTGCCGAAGCAGGAGGCGTATATTACGCTGTTCTCCGTGGTTGTAAAGGCCGTTTGGAAACTTTCTTTTCAACCGTTGTTTTGTTGACCAGACCGCTCGTTAACCGCGTTGGTTAGCTTGCTGTGCCCCGTCGACAGGAGGCGCATTATAGGGAGTGGCTCGGCTATCGCAAGGGTTAATTGCAAACTTTCACTCGAGCGCTTAAGTCTTCACCATTGCGGGTATTTAACCGTCAAAACTATGGATAAAGGCCCATACCTCGTCGGTATGGGCCCCTTATATAAGTCGATGTAGGCGGGCGATCAGCGCCAGCTTGGCGCTTGTGCCTCGAATTGCTCTATCTGCGTCACCAGCGCCAATGATTGCCCGATGGGATCTAAGCCATTGAGCAGATTATGCCGAGCGGCCTCATCCACACTGAATGGGTAACTCTGCCCATCCGATCCAAACACTTGGCATTGGCTCAGATCCACGGTGATCTGCGCCCCCGGCGTGGCGTGGATCTGGCCAACCAGTCGCTTCACTTCGTCTTCAGGCAGGACCACGGGCAACAAGCCATTGTTGATCGCATTCTGATAGAAGATATCGGCAAAGCTCGGCGCAATGACCGCACGGAAGCCAAAGTCCTCCAGCGCCCAAGGGGCATGTTCACGACTGGAGCCACACCCGAAGTTCTCACCCGCCAGCAGGATGCTGGCCCCGGCAAAGGCCGGCTGGTTAAGCGCAAAGTTCGGATCCGGCTGCTCACCGGCTTCGTCCAGATAGCGCCAATCATGAAATAGGTGCACGCCAAAGCCGGTGCGGGTGACCTTGGCAAGAAACTGCTTGGGGATCAGCTGATCGGTATCGATGTTGGCGTGATCCAATGCCACTGCCACACCCTTATGCTGAGTAAAGGCCTGCATTACGCCACCTCCTGTGAAACATCAAATTCCCGCACGTCGGCAAAATGGCCGCGTACGGCCGCCGCCGCCGCCATGGCCGGGCTCACCAAGTGCGTTCGACTGCCCCGGCCCTGACGGCCTTCGAAGTTACGGTTGGAAGTCGAGGCGCTGCGCTGTCCCGCCGTTAGGCGGTCTTCATTCATCCCCAGACACATAGAGCAGCCCGGCAGGCGCCACTCAAACCCGGCGTCGATGAAGATCTGATCCAGCCCTTCGGCCTCCGCCTGTTGCTTAACGATGTGCGACCCCGGCACCACGATCGCCTGGACGCCACTGGCCACTTGGCGGCCCTTGGCGATCGCCGCCGCCGCGCGCAGATCCTCAATGCGCGAATTGGTGCAGGAGCCAATAAAGACAACATCAATATTAACGTCGGTCAGCGCCTGCTGCGGGCTCAGATCCATATAGGCCAACGCCTTGATCGCCGCGCTTTGTTCAACCCGATCAGCAAAGCTGGCCGGATCCGGCACCAGCGCATTCACGGCCATCACCTGACCGGGGTTGGTGCCCCAGGTGATCTGCGGTGCGATCGTCGCCGCTTCCAAGATCACGGTCGCATCAAACGTCGCGCCGGGATCGGTATGCAACTGCGCCCAAGCCTTCTTGGCCTGCACCCACGCGTCGCCGGTGGGAGCGTACGGGCGCCCTTCAAGATAATCGATGGTGGTTTGATCCGGTGCCACCAAGCCTGCTTTGGCGCCCAGCTCGATCGCCATATTACAGACGGTCATGCGACCTTCCATCGAGAGTGCCGCGATCGCCTCACCGCAAAACTCCACCACATAGCCGGTGCCACCACCATGACCGACCTTGCCGATAATGGCTAAGACGATGTCTTTTGCGGTGATCCCCGGTCCGATCTGACCGCGCACTTCAATTTTCATCGTCTTGGCCGTCCGCTGACGCAAGGTCTGAGTCGCCAGCACGTGCTCCACCTCGGAGGTCCCAATGCCGAACGCCAGGGCGCCGAAGGCACCATGAGTCGCGGTATGGGAATCGCCACAAACAATGGTGCTGCCCGGCAGGGTTAAGCCCTGCTCTGGCCCCATGACGTGAACAATGCCTTGGTTCGGGTGGTGGATATCAAACAGGGTGACACCAAACTCTTCGCAGTTTTTCTGCAGCGTTTCCACTTGAGTCCTGGCCAGCGCCGGCAGGGCATCGATCGAGGCGTGCGTGGTCGAGGTGTTGTGATCCATGGTTGCCGTCGTCCGCTGGGGCTGGCGCACCGGCCGACCCGCCTTGCGCAGGCCATCAAACGCCTGCGGCGAAGTCACCTCGTGCACCAAATGGCGATCGATGTAGATCAGGGGCGTTTGTCCGGCCGGGGTTGGGATCTGGTGGCTGTCCCAGATCTTTTCATACAGAGTCTTAGCCATACCTTACGCTCCTTGCTGCGCGCTGATCCGAGCAACGATGGCATCGCCCATCTGCGCGGTCGTTAATGCGGTTTGTCCGGCCGCCACCAGCTCACCGGTCAGGCAACCGTCCTCCAGCGCCTGGCTGACCGCCGCGTCGATGGCATCGGCGGCCGCGATCTCACCCAGGCTGTGGCGCAGCATCAGGGCCGCAGACAGGATCTGCGCCACCGGGTTGGCAATGCCCTGGCCAGCGATGTCCGGCGCACTGCCCCCCGCCGGCTCATACATACCAAAACCGGTTTCGTTCAAGCTGGCCGACGGTAACAGGCCCATGGAGCCGGTGATCATCGCCGCTTCATCCGAGCAGATATCGCCAAACAGGTTACCGCACAGCATCACGTCGAATTCACTCGGCCGACGCAACAGCTGCATGGTGGCGTTGTCGATGAAGATATGTTCGAGCTCGACGTCCGGGTAATCCGCGGCGATGGCGATCACCTCTTCTCGCCATAGGATCGAGGTCGCCAAGACATTGGCCTTATCCACTGACAACACCTTACTGCGGCGCTTGCGCGCCGCTTCAAACGCCATGCGGGCGATACGGCGGATCTCGAAACGGCTGTAGCGCATGGTATCAAACGCATTCTCCTGCTCGCCTTCGCCTTCACGGCCCCGTGGCGAGCCGAAGTAGATGTCACCGGTCAATTCGCGCACCACCAGGATATCCATGCCCTTTTCTGCGATGTCCGCGCGCAACGGCGACAACCGCTCCAGTCCAGGGTGGATCCGAGCCGGGCGCAAGTTACAGAATAAGTTGAAGTGCTTGCGCAGTGGCAACAAGGAGCCCCGCTCCGGTTGTTCGGTCGGCGGCAGGTGCTCCCACTTGGGTCCGCCGACGGAGCCAAACAGGATCGCATCCGCCGCCTCACACCCGGCCAGGGTGGCGGCGGGCAACGCCGTCCCCTCGGCGTCGATGGCGGCGCCACCAACATGGAAGGCGTTCAGCGCCAATTCAAAACCAAACCGATCGCCGGTGGCCTTCAATACCTTAATGGCTTCGGCCATGATCTCCGGGCCGATCCCATCACCGGCCAATACCGCTATCCGATGCATTGTCATACTTCCTCCATGGCGCGTTTTTGTTGTTTTTGATGATTGATCTGTTGTTGGCGGTGGATCAGGTTGTAGATCCGCAGCAAGGCTTCCGCCGAGGCTTCGACGATGTCGGTCGACAGCCCCATACCGTGGAAGGTGCGACCATCAAATTCGGCGGTCACATCCACCTTACCCAAGGCATCGTGTCCACCGCCCTGCGCCCCGATATCGAAGCTTTCTATATTGATGTGCTGGCCGGTGGCCCGCTCGATCGCCTGATAGACCGAATCAACCGGACCATTCCCGGTTGCCGCCTCGACCACAACACGGTCGCCGATCTGCAGCTCCACCGAGCCCGTGGCGAAATGGTTACTACCGGCCTGAACATTGAGCTGACGCAACACATAGTGTGCGTCTTCCTCTTTTTGATTCTCAAAGAACAGAAGCGCTTCCAGATCGTAATCAAACACCTGGCCCTTCTTATCCGCCAGCTCCAGGAAGCGCGCATAGAGCACGTCCAGATCAAAGTCGCTGTCCTGATAACCCAGTTCCGCCATCCGATGTTTGATCACATGCCGGCCGGAACGCGAGGTCAGATTCAAGGTGTTGCGCACCAGGCCGATCGACTCCGGCGTCATGATCTCATAGGTGTTCTGCGACTTGAGCACACCGTCCTGATGGATCCCGGAGCTGTGACTGAAGGCGTTGGCACCGACAATCGCCTTATTGGCCTGGACCGGCATGTTGCACAGCGCGGCGACCTGAGCGCTGGTTCGGTAGATCTCCGTCGGCTCGGCACGGCAATTCAGCTTAAAACGGTCCTGGCGGGTTTTCAGGATCATGATGATCTCCTCCAACGCCGCATTGCCGGCCCGCTCACCAATGCCGTTGATGGTCCCCTCCACTTGGCGCGCGCCCGCTTCGATCGCCGCGATGGAGTTGGCGACCGACAAGCCCAGATCGTCGTGACAATGCACGGAGATCACCGCCTGATCGATATTGGGCACCCGGTTAAACAGATCCGTGATGATCCCGCCAAACTCACTGGGGGTGGTGTAACCCACGGTATCCGGGATATTGACGGTCTTGGCGCCCGCCTTGATCGCCTCCTCAACCATGCGACACAGGTTATCTGCCGGCGTGCGGCCCGCATCTTCGCAGGAAAATTCCACGTCATCGGTAAACTTGCGGGCGTATTTGATCGCCCCGGTGGCCATATCCAGCACTTGATCAAAGGTGCGGCGCAGTTTGCTTTCAACGTGGATATCGGAGGTGGAGAGGAAGGTATGGATACGGAACTGATCCGCCACCTTCAATGCCGCGGCGGCGGCATCGATGTCGCCCTGAACGGCGCGGGACAGGGCACAGATCCGGCTGTTTTTGATGGTCGCCGCGATCTGCCGAACCGAGTCAAAATCCCCCGGTGACGAAACAGGAAAGCCCGCTTCGATAATATCGATCCCCATCCGCTCCAGTGCCCGGGCGATCTGCAGCTTCTCATTCACCGACAAACTGGCTGCCAAAGCCTGCTCGCCATCGCGTAAGGTAGTATCAAATAAGATGATCTGATCCGACATCGTGTTTCCTCCATGGATCTTTGTGCCAGCACGCCGAGACAACTCGACGGCCATTTGCCTTCCGCGGGCATAAAAAAACCCGCGCTGTGCGCGGGTTTTGAGTCTGTGCTCGGGCTTATTTGCCGTCTACAACCGTCTCTCCCACGCAGCGTCCTGCTAGGATTAGGTTAAGTAGGTTGTAAACATTTAAGTACGTCATCAGTCTCGTATCTTCGCGGTAATATACCGTTTTCACTTGACACATATTTGCTAGCACGTGGTGTTTTGTCAACCGCTTTTTGCATGCAACTCGGCCACCGCCGCAAAAGATGTAAAGAGGCTTGATCGTCAAATGTTAGCCAGATAGCCTCAAGTAGATAACAAATAGCAAACCGCTGGGGGCGTTCTTGATCGGGTATCTTCGTAGTCTTATCAGGCTGATCCCCATGCTGACGCTGCTATTTCCCTTCACCAGCTTCGCCCAACCGCCGACGCTGCAACCGTTAATGACGGCGATCGCCGCTTTCGACACCAACAGAGCAGACCAGTTGAGCCGCCAGTGGCAGCCCTCCGTTGAGGCCGCGCCGCCCAATTGGCAATTGCACTGGCATCTGTTGCAATGCGACCGGGCCCGCTTGGCCTCAGAGCCCACCACCATCCGTGATCACCTCCACCAGATCGAGCGCCTCCGCGCCGATCAACCGCAGCTCAATGGCATCGGCTACGTCCGCCTGTGTGAGGCCGCTGCGCTGAGCATAGAGCAAGACGTCAGTAACGCCCTGATCCAATTTGCCGATGCCATCGAGCTCGGCAACCGAGCCGGCGATCCCGGCCTGCAATACATCAGCCATATCCGCCGTGCCAACCTGCTGGCCGACGACGGTCAGTATTCCGCGGCATTGGCCGATCTCTCTGCCGCCCTCCATCTGCGACAGCCCGCCCCCAGCTATACCCTGCTGGGCTCCCATCCGGCCATGCTCGACTTTTCTCTGGCTCGCACCTTCTACTACTTACGTAACCCAGCCCGGACCGACGATGCGATGGCACAAGCTCTCGCCAAAGTCGCGCCCAACTCTCCCCTCAATTGGTTTATCCGCTTCAACTACGCCAATATGCTGGGCCAGCAGCAGCGCCTGGAAGAAAGCCAACAGCAGCTGGCACAGTTGGGTGACAACCCACCCACTTTAGGCGAGCAAGACGATGGCTATGTGCACTACTTCAAAGCACTCAACGCCTTTGGCTTGGGCGAGTATCAACTCGCGTTGACGGAAGCCCGCGCGGCGGCCGACACCTTCGTCCTGGCCGAGTTACAGCCACAATACAGCCGAGCGCGCCATGTTCAGGGCCAGGCATTGCTGATGTTGGATCAGGAAGAGGAGGGCTGGAAAACGATCGGTCAGGCCGAGCAGGCAATGAAGCTGCAGGGCGATCTGAATAACCTGGCGAAAATGAGCGCCTGGATCGCCCACTACCACTACAGCAAAGAAGCCTACCTGCCAGCCTATCTGGCGCTGCAAGATCAGCTCAAATACCAACGGGAATATGACGCCGAGCTCAGCCAGCAAGCGCTATCAGAGCAACAACAATCGCTCGGACAGCAGATGGATCGCCATCGTCAGCAGTTAGCCAATACCGCGGAGGCGCATTATCAAAGCCAACAGGCTCTCCTGTTCTGGCAAGGACTGACCGGGTTATTCGGTGTACTCCTGCTCGCCCTGGGCCTGCGTCGCCTTTGGCCTGACAACGAGACACCCGTGCCGATCGATCCGACGATAGACAGCCGCAGCTACCTCGCCCAGCAGATCAGAAATGCCAAGGCGTGTGGCGATCCACTCCCGGTGATCCTACTACGCTTGTCGGCCGACGCGGCGATGGATGAACTGTCAGCGCTGCTCAAACAAGATCTGCGCCGAGGCGATGAGCTGCTACAGATCGATGCAACCGATCATGTCTTGTTGCTGCCCTGGGCCACGGATGGCGAGCTGGGCTGGCGGATCGACGCCCTGCCGCGCCAGCTGGCCAGCATCGGCCTGAGTCACTGCGCCATCGGCAAGGCGCGGGTGCACAGCTTTGATGACGTCGACAGCCTGATGGTGCGGTTGGAGTGCAACCTGACCAGCCATGGCCTACGGCGCAAACGGCAGGCAGGGGATGAGCCACATCACACCCGCTCAGCCGCGATCGTCACTCACTCGCCGTCGACGTAGGCCTTGATCGCCATTAGGAAGGTCTCGCCGTAGCGCTCTAACTTGCGCTCACCCACGCCGTTGATCGCCAGCATCTCGCCGTGCGACGTCGGCATTTCCGCCGCCATCTCCGCCAAGCTGGCGTCATTAAACACCACATAGGGCGGCACGCCGTGCTCGTCCGCCAACTCCCGGCGCAGCTGTTTCAACTGGGCAAACAGTTTACGGTCATACTGTTGTGGCAGACTCCGCGCCCGACGTCCGGCGCGACGCGCCACGACGACTCTCGGCTCGGCCAGCTCCAGGCTGCGCTCCCCCTTAAGCACCGCACGGGCCGCCGGTGTCAGCACCAGTACCGAGGAGCGGGTAATATCCTGATAGACCAAGCCATGGTGGATCAACTGACGCAACACCGACAGCCAGTGATCATGGCTCTTGTCTTTGCCGATCCCCCAGGTCGTCAGCTTATGGTGGCCGCGATCCTGCACCAACTGCGACTGGCTACCGCGCAGAACCTCGATCACATGGCCCATGCCAAAGCGCTGACCGACCCGATAGATACAGGACAGCGCCTTTTGCGCATCCTGACTGCCATCATACCGCTTGGGCGGATCGGTGCAGATATCGCAGTTGCCGCACGGCTCGTGACTCGGCTCATTGAAATAATTCAGCAGCACCTGACGACGACAGATCTGCGATTCAGCGAACGCCGCCATCGCGTGCAGCTTGTGCAGATCCACCGGATTGGGCTCACTGTCGCCCTGCTCCAGCAGGTGGCGAACCCGGGCAACATCGGCGGGATCAAACAACAACACGGCTTCAGCTTCCAAGCCATCGCGCCCGGCCCGGCCGGTCTCCTGATAGTAACCTTCAATCGATTTGGGCAGATCCCAATGCACCACAAAGCGCACATTGGATTTGTTGATCCCCATGCCAAAGGCCACCGTCGCCACCACGATGTCGGTGCGATCCCGCAGGAAGGCCTCCTGCACGCTACTGCGCTCGGCAGCGTCCATGCCAGCGTGATAACCGGAGGCGGCAAAGCCCTTTTGTCGTAGCTTTTCCGCCACCTCATCCACCCGGCGACGACTGCCACAATAGACGATCCCGGCGTTGCCCTTTTGCTGACGCAGAAACTCGGTTAACTGCTCCAGTGGCCGCACTTTGTCCACCACGGTGTAACGAATGTTAGGCCGGTCAAAGCTGGACAGGTGGCGATGGGGCGCGTTCAGCGCCAGACGCTGGCAGATATCCTGCCGGGTGGCTTCATCCGCCGTCGCCGTTAAGGCCATTACCGGCACCTGAGGAAACGTCTGTTTCAGCCACCCCATCTGGGCATACTCAGGCCGGAAGTCATGCCCCCACTGACTGATGCAGTGGGCCTCATCGACCGCCACCATCGACAGTGGCCAATGATGCAGACGGGCGCGCAGATCCGCTGACATCAGCCGCTCCGGTGAGATATAGAGCAACTTGATCTCACCTTGATGGATGGCGTTAAACAGCTGAACCGTATCTTGCCGATCCAAGCTGGAGTTCAGCGCCGCAGCGGCCACCCCGGATTCACGCAGCGCATCCACCTGATCTTTCATCAGCGAGATCAGCGGCGAGATCACCAACGTCAGCCCCGGCAACATCAGCGCCGGCAACTGATAGCACAGGCTCTTGCCGCCACCGGTGGGCATGATCACCAAACCATCCCGACCCGCCAGCGCTTCATTGACCACCGTTTCCTGGCCGTCGCGAAAGGTGCGATAGCCAAACACCTGCTGCAGGCACTCCTGAGCAGAGTCAAAGGGGCGAACGGTCGGAAAATCAGTCACAGAGGCTTCCATCGGTGGCGGGGCGGTACAGCACAATTGGCCCGCTATTTTACCCAAGCGGAGGGGCGTTGTCGCCTTGACAAAAAAGCCCAAAATAACAATTAAATACCATCTAACAGTGCGATATTCATTGCCCCAGTGCAAGCCCAGCTTCACACCAGCGAGCCCATTCATCGCCGAGGCATAACGCATTTGCATGACGCTCTGCGACGCCAAGGATGGCATAATGCCGACCCTTTCCCACCAACCCGCTCAACCCTTGGGGTGTTATGCAAGACAATGACGTGCGACAGGGCACCCTGTATGCCATCGCGGCCTACCTGATGTGGGGGATCGCCCCGCTGTATTTCCACGCCGTATCCGACGTGCCCGCCGATGAGATCCTGATGCACCGGGTGATCTGGTCGTTCGGCTTAGTCTTCGGCTTGGCTTGGTTCAGCGGCCAGATGAAAGAGGTTCGCGCATTGCTAAAGCTGCCGCGCAAGCTGGCCCTGCTTGGCGTCACCTCGGTCTTGGTGGCCAGTAACTGGCTGATCTTTATCTGGGCAGTCACCAATGACCACGTGCTGGATGCGTCCCTAGGCTACTTTATCAATCCGCTGCTCAACGTGGCGCTGGGCATGCTGGTGCTTAATGAGCGACCAGGACGGCTGCAACTGTTCGCCGTCCTCATCGCCGCCGTCGGTGTCCTGATCCAACTGATCCAGTTTGGCTCCGTCCCCTGGATCTCACTGGCACTGGCCGGCTCCTTCGGCTGCTATGGTCTGCTCCGCAAGCAGATCAACCTGCAGGCCACCACCGGACTGCTGGTCGAGACCGCGCTGCTGTTGCCGCTGGCGCTCCTCTATTGGTTTTGGCTCGACACGCCGACGGCGGATCTGACCCAGAATGCCGCCAGCCTCAATGGTCTGCTGATCGCCGCCGGCGTGGTGACCACTCTGCCACTGCTGGCCTTTTCAGCCGCCGCGATCCGCATCCCCTTCTATCTGCTCGGCATGCTGCAATACATCGGCCCCTGCATGATGTTTGGTCTGGCCCTCACCCTGTTTGGTGAGCAGCTGGACGCCGCCCAGAGTTGGACCTTTGCCTTTATCTGGGCCGCACTGCTGTTGCTGATCTTCGATGGCCTCAATAAGGCCCGACAGCGTTCGCGCCAAAAAGCACATTGAGCTACCACCATAAAAAACGGGGCAGGATGATAACCATCCTGCCCCGTTTTTTATGCCATGCCACTCAGCTCGTTCGCTCCTGCTCGAGCACGCCGATCAGCTGTCGATAGCTGTTGATAGCATCATCACGCCGACCTAAACGCTCCTGCAGATCCACCAACGCCCGCCAGCGCGCAGGCGTCGCCTGCTGTGCCAGCGCCGCCTTACGGTGCTCGGTCGCCCCACGCCAGTCCTGCTGCTGCTCGGCCAAAGTCGCCAGGCAATCCAGCAACTCCACTTGTTGTGACTGCGGATATCGCCGTGTCAGCACATGACTGAGCGATTCTGCCGCATCACCGCTGAGCGCTGGCAACAGCGCCAGCAGCGCCGGCTGAGGCGCTTGCTTGTCCAGCTTATCCAGCAGGAGCTGGCGTGCACTGTCGAACTGTTCAAACCGGGCCAACCCCTGCAGATAGGCCAACTGCACCCGCTGATCTTTGCGCAGCCCGCGACTCAACCCCTTCCAGCGCTGCTCCAAAGCCACCAACGTGGTTTTTTGTTGTAGGCAAGCCGCCTCCACCTCCGCCGGTAACTGTGCCAACGCCGCCGCGTCCAACACCCGGTGCTTCGTCAACGCCGGGATCAACTTCGCCAACGCATCCCAATCGCCTTGTCGACGGTATAGGTTGAGCGCCTGACGCAGCGCCTGCGGCTTACTGCGCTGCTTATCGCTGAGCGCGTCCCAGTGCTGCCGTGCCTCGGCGAGGCGTTCGTCGTCAAGCAGATAGCGCACCTTGGTCAGTGCCACGGCGGTTTCCGCGCCCTTGATCTGCTCGGCTTGTTGCAGATACCCCTGACACGCCGCATCATCGCCCCGGTGGTGCGCCGCCCGTGCAGCCGATAATAGGTTGACCGCGGGCAACGGGCCCGACTCGGCGCCCTTGGCCAGCAGCTGCTCGGCCCGTGCCCAGTCCTGCTCAGCCAGTGCTAAGGCGCCATTTAAGGTGTGTTGACGCGCTTTTTCGCGCCGGCGGCGGGCCGGATATGCCAAGCCAAACCCCGTCAGGTTGATCCCCTTAACCACGGCCCATTCGAGCAGTTGCAGCAAACCAAAGGCCACCAGCAGGATCAGCACCGCGCCGATCACCGAGGTTTCCACGGTCCACTCGCCCACCGCGATCATCACATAGCCTTTATGCTCGATCAGCTTCGGACCGACGATCAGGCCGGCCAGGATCAACACCGCGTAAAACAACAAGCGGATCATCAGTGCGCCTCCCCATTGCGACCGAGCCGCTCAGCCACCAGCGCTTCCAATGCCGGACTGGCACTGAGTCGGATCGGCTGCAGCGGCGCGATGTTGGTCATGCGCCACTGCTCCAACTGGCCAAGGGCACTATCCACCTCGGCCGACTCCAGAGAGAAGTAGTCACGGATCCAGTCCTGTGCGGTCAACAATGCCTGCGCCATGGTCTGCTGATCGCCGTGATACAACGCCAACTGCGCCTGCAACAACTTGCCCTTGAGGTGTTCACGCAGATACCAAGCTTGCTCAGGGGCGAGCAAAGGGGTCACGCTGTCTTGGCGTCGACGGACGGTGATAAAGTCATCCACCAGCGCATGCCAGCTGTTGGTCAAGTTCTGCTTCCAATCGTTGGCCGAAGCGCTGATCTCGGTCGATGTCGGCGCCTCGGACAGATCCGGCAAGGTGACGGTATTCAATGGCAGTTGATCGATCCGCTGCACCAGCGCCTCCATGGCCAGTGCCAGCCCAGCCCTATCACTGCGTGGCAAGCCTTCGATCAATGCCACATCGTCCGCCAGCGCCTGGCGTACCGGGGTCAATTCCGGCTCCGCCAACAGGCTCAAACGGCTGTCTGCGTCCTTTAACAGGGCCACGGCGGTCACCGGATCGTGCTCCAGCCAAAGCTTGCGCGCCGCCATTCGCACCAAGTAGTCCGCCTCGGCGATCATCCAATCGCGCGGCTTGCGCTCACGCAAGCGCGAACGCTCCACCTCGAAGTTGCGCTCGACCTGTTGCTGCTGCGCCCGCAGCTCTGACAAAGCTTCGCCAGCCGACTGCAGCTGGCCTTCACTGCGTTCAACCCGCCGCTCCAGCGTCTGGCGCTGCTGCTGCAGATTCTGCTCTATGCTGGCCAGCTGACTGGCCAGCACCGCATTGTCCTGGCGGATCTGCTGATCCTGCTGCCACTGCCAAGCGGCGAACGCCCCGGCCCCCAGTGCCACGATCAGCGCGAGCAAAGCCACCGCTAAGGCGCCACCACCGCCGCCACCGCTGCGCGCCGGAGCGGCTGCGTTGGCATGAGGCTCGGAGCGATCCTTAGGGATCGCTTCGGTGGGCTTTTTCTCTGGGATTGGGCGGGAGGCAGACGCCGTCTGCGCCTTCTCTGGCTTGGTGTCTGTGGGCGCCGACGGCTTAGTCTTGCCCGGCTCGGCGCGGGAAGGCTTCGCCTCGGTGGCAGCCGGCTTTGATGGACTCACCTTGACCTTGTCGGCCTTCTCCGCCTGGCTGGCCGTCGCCTCTGTCGGCAACGACGAGGGTTCAGCGGACTCAGCATCCGGACATTGGGGTGTCGTGCCCTGAGGATCAGCCGCCTTGGCAGCGCTCTGATCTTTAGGATCCTTCGGGGTCTTCTCCATAGTGATTCATCTTTCCTATACGACCGAGAATGGCGTCATCGCTGGCCCCTCCCAACACACTGATGCTGTGGCAGCCGTGCTGACGCGCCAGCTGAGCCACCCGCGCCACCGGCACCAACCAGTGTTGCCGCCGGAGCCAGTCGTGATGCACTAAAGGCACCACGGCAAAGAGGTTTTCGACAATTTCGCCGCTGGTAGCCAGTATGGCGTTAACCCCGCGTTGACGCCAGTCCTGCACCTGCTGTTCGCTGATCCCAGCGGGCATCGCCCGCCGGTACAGCACCCAGTGACGCACCTGAAATCCCTGCGACGATAATGCCTGGGCAAAGGTGGGCCGGCCCCCCTCGCCACGCACGATCACAAACGCCCCCTTCGGCAGCTGCTGCAACGCGGGCAAAGCCAACACCCCTTCGCTGGTTTCCTGATCCCGCCCCGGGCAGTGTGGCTCGATCCCACAGCACTGCAGCGCCGCGGCCGTGCCCTGTCCAACCGCAAAGCAGGGCAGCGATGGCCAGCGCCCCTGCAACGCCCGATCGGCCAAGACTACCGCGGTCTTCGAGACAAAAAACGCCCCCTCGGCACCCGCAAAGGGCGCCGCCGGGGGCGTCAGTGGCTCGATCGCGACCATGGGGCAGAGGGTGCTGTCGTGACCCAAGGCCGTCAGCTTCCGTGCTAACGGCTCATTGCGTCCCTGTGGCCGGGTCAGCAGCAGGTGCATCAGCGTTCGCCGTACACCCTAGCGAGGATCTCACCGGCGCCTTGCGCCGTCAGCTGAGCTGCCAGGGTTTGGCCCAAGGCCTCGGCCTCGGCGATCGGCCCGCGGATCTCATCGCGCAACACCACCGAGCCATCGGGATCGCCCACCATGCCGCGCAACCACAGGCTGTCGCCCTCGATCTCCGCATACGCGCCGATCGGCACCTGACATCCGCCCTGCAGCGCAGTGTTCATGGCACGCTCCGCCACCACGCGAGCCCGGGTCGGTTCGTGCTCAAGCACTTTGAGCAGGGCGATCAATTCGGCGTCATCGGTGCGGCATTCAATGCCGACGGCCCCTTGCCCATTGGCGGGCAGCGATTCTTCCGCTTCCAGATAACCGGCAATGCGCTCTGGCATCTCCAGTCGCTTCAGCCCCGCAGCGGCCAGAATGATGGCGTCGTACTGGCCGTCATCCAACTTCTTCAGGCGGGTATTCACGTTGCCGCGCAGATCATTGACGATCAGATCCGGTCGGGCCGCGCGCAGCAAGCACTGACGACGCAGGCTGGAGGAGCCGACGATCGCCCCTTGCGGCAGTTCATCCAGGCTCTGATAACGATTGGAGACGAAGGCATCGCGTGGATCCTCCCGCTCCAAGATCACCGTCAGCCCCAGCCCTTCCGGAAACTCAACCGGGACATCTTTCATCGAATGCACCGCAATGTCGGTTTCCCCGGCCAGCATCGAGACCTCCAGCTCCTTCACAAACAGCCCCTTGCCACCGACCTTCGACAAAGGGGTATCCAGCCAGATATCGCCCTTGGTGGTCATGGGCACCAGGACAACGGTCAGGCCAGGGTGAGCCTGCTCGAGACGGGCTTTGACATGCTCCGCCTGCCACATGGCAAGCGGACTCTTACGGGTAGCAATACGGATCTCTTGACGCGCCATTCACACATTCCTTGGCAGATGAGGTTGCACACTTGCTATCAAGTGGTTGTAAGCCCCATGTTGCCACTGTTTTTTTGTAGGAAAAAGGCAACATGCCAGCTTCACAGCACAAAACCCGTTAATCCTTTTGCAAAATGGCGAGCAGGCTCACATTTTTCGCTTTGCCAGGCAAAACTGTTACCCTGATCACAAATACCATTTACGCATCCCCCTCACTCCCTTGCGAGATCTGCCGTCTGACATCGCACTGAGCGCCGAGCTCAATCGCCAACGCCTCGCCCACGCCCGCACCCAACTGCAGGCGCACTCCACGCTGCTCGACAGCTTGCCCTGGCTCCTGCATTGCAACAGCCCTAAGCTGCCGGGTTACGTCGCCGATGCGCCGTATGGCTTTGTTCAACCGCCGATCACCCCGTGCCAACCGGCAGAGGCTCAGCGTGTCTCCTCCCACTCCGGTTCCCTGTTGGGGCTATACACCATGGGCAGCACCGGCAGCTTTGGCCAATCCCCGGATTCCGATATCGACTGCTGGTTGCTCCATCCGCTCGACATGGCCCAAGCCGAACTCGATCGACTCCAGCAAAAGTGTCTGGCTCTCAGCGCCTACTTTGATCAACAAGGCTTGGAGCTGCACCTGTATCTGATCCGGCCCGATCTGCTCGAGCAGGGCCAGGCGCAAGGCTTGTCCAAGGAGCACAGCGGCTCGGCGCAGAATTGGCTGTTGCTCGAGGAGTTTTACCGCAGCCAGATCCACCTGGCCGGCCTACCATTGGCATGGTGGCCCGGCGCCCCCAAAGATCACCCCGATCTCCTCGATCTGGGTCAACTGCAGCACCTGCCCGCCAGCGAGATCTTTGGCGCAGCGCTATGGCAGCTGTTTAAGGGCTTAACCCGCCCCCACAAGGCCGCCCTCAAAGTCCTGCTGCTGGAAGCCTATGTGGCGGACTATCCGGATCTGCGCATTCTGCGCGATCAACTCTGGCTGCGGCTGCGTGCCGGTCAGCGTGGCGCCGACGTTGATCACTACCTAATGCTGTTCGAGCGGATCAGCGATCACCTCAAGCGCCAGGGCGATCGACGCCGACTGATCATGGCCCAGCGCTGCTTCTACCTAAAATGTGCCCTGCCGCTGACCCAACCCCAGAGCCGCCACGACTGGCGCTACCCCACCTTAAAGCGGCTGACGGATGACTGGCGTTACACCCGGGAGCTGCTCAGTAATCTTGACAACGCACGGCACTGGCACGCGGGCCAGCTGCGCTGGTGCAATGAGCGGCTCGATCAGTTGATGCTGGCCAGCTACCAACGCCTCAGCGGATTTGCGACCCGACTGCGCCAGCGTCATCAACTCAAATTCGATGAGATGGCGGTGTTGACCCGCAAGCTCTACACCCGATTCGACGCCGAGCCCGCCAAGATCCCGCAGCTCAACCGGCTCTGGAGCCAAACCTTAGGTGAGCCGGTACTGACGCTGGTTTCGGTGCAGGACAACCCCAACCTGCCGCACGGCTGGTACCTGTATCGCAAAGCGCCAGCCCCGCAACAGTTGTTCGGGGAAAGCCCGCTCTATTACGGCGAAACACGCTTGGCCTGCCTCAGCTGGGCGATCTGCAACGGCCTGATCACCGCGCAGACCGAACTGCATTGCCACCAACATGGCCACAGTTGGCACAGCCGTCGCACCACGCAATTGGCCCGACGCTTGCTGCCCCTCTGGGCGCCCATCCCCGCGGTCTCGCTGCAGGCATTGGCACAGCCCTGGCGCTATACCCGTGCCGTACTGCTGTGCAACCTCGATCAGGATCCCACCGCCCACTGGCGCGGCCAGGATCTGTGGCTGGAATTGCACGGCGGCTCGGCGCTCGCCCTCGGCCACCCATCACGCTCCCTGTTGGGCAGCCTCACTCTGCTGACCCAAAACTCCTGGGGCGAGAGCCACTGCTTCCGGTTTGAGGGGGAGGAGGGCGTGCTGCGCATGCTGGCTCAGCTGCTGTCGGGACTCGATAGGCAGCAAGGGCCGCTCACCGTCCCCGTGCTCAGTGCCAGTCGGCGCCTGACTCGCCAGCTTGAGGATCAGCTCGGGCAACTGCTGAACCGCTGTCAATCGATGTTTTGTCAGGCACAGCCAGAGCGCACTCAAGTGTGGCCTCTGGTGGTGGGTGCGCGCCAATATGGGTTGTTCTTCGAGCCGCGCGGACTGCGCTGGCAACGGCTGGACAGCGGAGCCAGCCTGCTCCAACAATTCAAACAGCAAGGGGTGATCGAGCTGCCCCGGCCTGATCTGGCCGACGACCCCTACTCCGGCGCCCCCGCCATACTGCGTCGTTACGCCCGCAGTGGGATCGTGCAGGTGTTTGTGCGCGAGCGCCAGCAAGGCACCGATATCTATTTGGTGGATGAACATAACCAGCTCAGCCACCTGCAGAGCCAAAGCGGCGAGCTGACGGAGCTCATCGATAAGTTGAGTCAGCTCCACACCGTTGAGCAACCGGCGCAACACAGCAACCGTTGCTTTAATCTGCCGCAGTTCTACCGCCTGCGCTCCGACGCTCAGGGCGAGCTGGAAGCCACGCCGTTAAGCCTCTGATCTCGATCGGATTCGCGCACGTGTCCTAACGCGCAGATCCGCACGCCGGGACTGGTACCGCGCGCAAAGATCGGAACAATGGCAATTTTGCCTAGGAGCGTTGATGTCACGCCATTGCCCTCATTGCCAACAGCCTCTGGACTGGACTGGCACCCATTATCACTGCGCCGCCTGCCAGCAAGATCTGCGACACCTGGCCCTGTGTCCGGATTGCCAGGCCGAGCTCGACAAGCTGCAAGCCTGCGGCAGCGCCAGCTACTTTTGCCACGGCCGCTGCAATGCGCTCAAATCCAAGTCTCGGGTACTGAGTCGCTTCGAGCCCATCGGCCCGCCAAGTTCCGACTAGCGCTTACGCCGATAGTGGCTCTGCACCAGCTGTTCGGCATGCACGTCGGTAGCCAAGTGAGTAAACCACTGCAGATCCGGCAACGCAGCAAACAAGGGCACACCGCCGCCCAGTACCACCGGAATGCGGGTGAGGATCAGCTCGTCGATCATATCTAATGCCAGCAAACTTTGAATGGTCCGCCCACCGTCGATGTAGAGGCGTTCGAAGCCCCGCGCATTGAGCTGAGCAACCACCTCGGCCACCGGGCCGTTGACGATCTCCACCTTGCCGGCCAGCTCTGCGGGCACCTCCGTCAGGGTGGTCGACAAGACAAACACCGGCTTGCTGTAGGGCCAATCGATGCCAAAGCTCAATACCGTCTCAAACGTGGTCCGGCCCATCAGCAAGGCATCGATCCCCGCCATAAACTCGGCATAACCAAAATCGCTTTCATGGGGGTTGGGCAGAGCGTGCAGCCAATCCAGGCCCCCCTCGGCGTCGGCGATGTAACCGTCCAGGCTGGTGGCGATGTAAACAATATTGCTCATGATAGGTTCCTCACTGGGTTGATCCGCCTCCCCGATCCTTGTTGGCGCCGATCAACTGATCTATAATTTCTACACTGTAGAATTCCTTTTCAGGATAGCGAGCCCGATCGATGAGTGTCAAACCCAAAAAGCGGGGCCGACCGGCTTCTGGCAATCAGCCGCTGAGTAAAGCGATCATTTTATCTGAAGCGAAACGGCTTCTGGCGCAGCAGGGCAAGATCCCCAGCCTACGCGCCCTGGCCACGGCGTTGGAGATCGATCCCATGGCGATCTATCACTACTTCGCCAACAAGGCCGCCCTGCTGGAAGCCGTGGCAACCTCCTTGATGAAGGAGATCTACCAGCCGCAAGACAACTCGGACTGGCAGGGCGAGATCCGCCAGCTGAGTGAAAGCTACCTGAGCCTGTTGGCGGCCCATCCCGGTTTACTGGAGATCATGCTGGGCATGACGAGCGTCGGGCCCGCCGAAGTGTTTGTCGAGCGATTGGAGCTGGCTCTGGCCCCCGTGGGGCTGGATACAGGCCGCTTCGAAGCCGCCCGGGATCTGCTGGTGGATTATCTGCACGGCGTGGCTCTGGCGATTCAGTGCAACCCGGGGGGGATCGCATTGAGCGGTCTGGATGGGCCTTTGGCGCTGATCTTTGCCAGCCTGGCGCCCGATGCGAACTGAGTATCAGCCCTTGGGCCAGCTCGGCGGCTCGCTGCGCCACTGCTCTAGCTGCGCCGTCAACTCGGCCAATTGGTAATGGCTACCCTGAGTCGGGGGACACCAGTAATCGTAGCGCTCACCATCGAGCTCAAACGCCAAACCCAGCGCGTGCAGATAGGTCCTATCGGCGTCGCTGCCGCCGTACAGGGCATCCCCCAAGATGGGCGCGCCCAGGCTTTTTAACGCCACCCGAATTTGGTGGGTGCGGCCAGAGCGGGGCCGCAGCAAAAACGCCCGTAATCCGGGCAGCACGGATGCACTGACAAACTGGGTCACGGCAAAATTGTCCTTGTCCTTGGTCAGCTTCCACGCGCTGCGCCGCGCCTTACTCATGCCGCCTTTGACCGTGCCCTGCTTTTTCTTGGGCTTGTCAGCCGACAGCGCCAGATAGCGTTTCTCCACGGCATGGGCGGTGAACAACTCGGTCAGCTTGGCCGCAGCCTCGGACGAGCGGGCCAGCAACAACAGCCCCGATGTCGGCGTGTCCAGCCGGTGCACCGGATACAGCTTCTCATCCAGCTGCGCCTCCGCCTGCGCCACGATCCCGGCCGTGCCGTCCTGGCTGTGAAAATGAACCCCGGCGGGTTTGTGGATCAGCACAAAATGCGCTTGTTGGTCGACAAGAGTGATCATAAGGCTTAGGCGTAAAGGACGGGGCGCGCAGCGTACCACAGGCGCCACTGAGCCGCCTTACCAGTCTTCCAGCCGCTCACCAGTGATAAGATCATACGCCAGGGTGTGTTTGCCCTCGGTATTGATCAGATCCAGCTCCAAGTAACTGATCCCCCGGTCATGATCCAGAGACAGCTCCACCAGGTAAGCAGAGTGGGCGTTGATCCCCTGCTGCACCAGCTCCGACAGCGCGATGCCGCGGCGCTGTAAGGCCATCAGCGCCGTCAGGGCGTCATCCTCATTCAGTGGCGACTCCACCTCTTTGCGCAACAGCTCACCATGGCCGTCCAGGCGCAGGCCGATCACCCGGCGGCGGTGACTCTGCTCCACGAGGAGGATGTCATATCGTTGCCCGGCGCCCCGTCTCTCAACCTCAAACTCCAGGATCTGCGCCTTGCCAGCGTATTCGGCTTCCACCTGCTTGAGGATCTCAACCGGGACCGGAAACTGACCACTGGAAAAACGTTCGATCAGGGACGACACAGCCCAGAGCGGGCCACTCACAAACAGGCAAAGCATGGCGACGGTTCGGGTCATTCAGCACTCCTCGATTAGAAATGAGACGGCCTGCACCAGCCGAATACCGCTTTCTCTTTTTATAGCAGCCTTTTCCCGCGCACAGAACCCTCACCTTTTGCGTTGGATTCGACAAGCGCGCGAGCCGTCGCGCTACCCCGCGCCAGAGATCTCGATAAAGAAGTGATCCCCCCGCCAGCAAACGGTTCATCGCCACTGCGGCCAAGATGAGCCTCATGATCCGGCCGATCAAACCGGCACCGGCGTTACCGCTCACCTTCGGGATCGGACGGGCGGCAGCAGCAGCAGGAGCAGGGTCGCGATCATTACAACCCACATGATCAATGCGGTCACCGCCTGCTGAGACACCGCATCACGGGCGTTATCGGTTAACAGGACACTGGCCAGAATGGCCCTAGGTGAAGCGATGGAGGGAATGGCCAGAGGCAACACCGCCTGACTCCACAGATCGACGTTCTCCAGTTTGGTTTCGGTGGCGGGCTTGCTCTCACCACAGATCATGCTCTGCGCAAACAGCACCCGGCCACTGGTGGCCTGAAACGCCGCCAGGGGCACCTGCATCGCTGCCAACAATAGCGCGCATTGGCGCGGCAAAACCGTAATGGCAAACAGGCTTAATACAGAAACGCCCGGCACAAGGCCGGGCGTGGTCGTCAGCGGCGCGGTTTAGCGTTGCCACTGCTCGGTTGCCTGTTGATCGGCATCTTTCGCGTCCACCCAGACACTGCCTTCGTCACTGGTCTCTTTCTTCCAGAACGGGGCACGGGTCTTGAGGAAGTCGATCAGGTACTCGCAGGCGTCAAACGCCGCCTTGCGGTGGGCACTGGACACACCGATAAAGACGATCTGATCGCACAGCTTAAGCTCACCGACCCGATGAATGATGGTGACATCGTCCACCGGCCAGCGCTCGCGCGCTTCCGCTTCGATCTGATCGAGCACCGCCTCGGTCATGCCTGGGTAGTGCTCCAGCGTCATGGCGCTGACATTCTTGCTGTCACCAAAGTCCCGCACCTTGCCGACGAAGGTGACGACGGCGCCGCAGCCAGGCTTCTGCGCCAACTTGGCGTACTCATCGGCAACGCTGAAATCCTGAGTCTGAACAGAGATCATAATGACTCCTAGCCACCGGTGACGGGTGGAAAGAACGCCACCTCGTCGCCGCTTTTCAGCGCGCTGTCCCAACCGGACAGGGTCTGGTTGATGGCCACCAGCACATTGGCGTCGCCCAGGGCCAGTTGCCACTTGTCACCGCGGCTCAACAGCTGCTGACGCAGCGCCTCGGCGGTCAATCCCTCAGCCGCTTCAATTTCCAGCTTATCGGTACCGGTGACTTCGCGAATTTGCGCGAAAAACAAAACCTTAATCATCAAGCTTCTACCTTAAAATGGCCGGACTTGCCGCCCCGTTTTTCCAACAGGCGTACGCCCTCAATTACCATGTCTTTCTGCACGGCTTTGCACATGTCATAGATGGTCAGCGCCGCGGTGCTGGCGGCAGTCAAGGCTTCCATCTCCACCCCGGTCTGGCCCGCCAGCTTACACAGCGACTGGATCACCACTCGGTTGTGCTCCGGCTGCGGCTCAAGCTCAACGGTCACCTTGGTCAGCATCAATGGATGGCACAGCGGGATCAGATCTGAGGTCTTCTTCGCCGCCATGATCCCGGCAATGCGCGCGGTGGCAAACACGTCACCCTTGTGATGACGGCCTTCCATGATCATCGCCAGCGTCTCCGGCGCCATGGTGATGATCGCTTCCGCGCGGGCTTCACGCTCGGTGACCGACTTCTCGGTCACGTCCACCATATGGGCATCGCCCTCAGCATTAATATGGGTAAAACCGCTCATAGGGCGCTGATATCCTTCAGGTGGGTCACGAAGTTGCATGGACGGTGAGTAGAATCCAACTGCTCTTTGAGGATCTTGGTCCAGCCGGTGCGACAGGCGCCGGTGGAGCCAGGCAGACAGAACACCGCAGTCTTGTTGGCCATGCCACCGATCGCGCGGGATTGCACCGTGCTGGTGCCCAGCTCTAGGAAGGTGATGTGGCGGAACAGCTCGCCAAAGCCTTCGATCTGCTTATCAAACAGTGGGGTAACCGCCTCTGGCGTCGAATCGCGCTCGGTAAAACCTGTCCCACCTGTGGTGATCACCACCTGCACATTGTTGGAGGCGATCCACTCGGACAGCACGGCGCGGATGGTGTATTTGTCGTCCTTGATGATGCGACGATCCACCAAGGTGTGACCCGCCTCAACCAGGTTATCCACCAGATACTGGCCGGACTTATCGGTTTCCAGAGTCCGAGTGTCGGACAGGGTCAAAACCGCTACATTCAGCGGCACAAAGTTGGCTTGCGACAAGTGTCCCATAACGTCTTTCTCTTCAATTCGCCGCAGCGCAATGGCTCAGCGTGGTTCGTCGTTGGTTATCCACCGATGGACGCCAGGTGCGGCGTCGCCCCGGAATTACCATCCTGCAGATAATGTGTGGCTTCCTTCTGCCCCAAAGCGGCGTGCAATCGCGCCACCAGTTCAGCGCAGTGCTGATCGGCCCCAAGCAGATCGCGCAGCTCGATCCCGGCTTCGGTAAACAAGCACAGATGCAGTTTACCAATGGCAGAGACCCGCAATCTGTTACAGCTGACACAGAAATCCTTCGAATAGGGCATGATTAACCCGATCCGACCGGCATAATCCGGATGGCTGTAATTCAGGGCCGGGCCGTCGTCGGCACCGCGGGGATCCAGTGTCCACCCCTGCGCCAGCAACTGTTGCTGGATCACCGTGCCCGGCAGGTGATGGGCTTTGAAGTACTCGCCGGTCAAACCGGTTTCCATCAGCTCGATAAAGCGCAGATCCACCGGATTATTGCGGATATAGTTGAGGAACATCGGCAGCTGATCACCATTGTGGCCTTTGAGCAGCACAACGTTGATCTTGACCGAATCCAGGCCCAGGGTCAGTGCGGTGTCGATACCACGGATGATCGAATCAAAGCGGCCGTCGCCGGTAATGCGGGAAAAGCTGGCGGGATCAAAGCTGTCGACGGACACATTGACCTGCTGCAGGCCAGCACGGTGCCAGTCGGCCACATGCTTCTCCAGCCGGTAGCCGTTCGTCGTGGTGGCGACACGCTCCACCCCAGGGGTGGCAGCAACCAGCTCCAATACCTGTTCAAAGTCCTTGCGCAGGGTGGGCTCGCCCCCGGTGATCCGAACCTTACGCGTCCCCACTTGGGCAAACCCCGCCAGCAAACGGCGGATCTCGTCCAGCGCCATAAAGCGCGGCTTGCCCTCGGGCTTATAGCCGTCAGGCAAGCAATATTCACACTTGAAATTGCATGCATCGGTGATCGACAAGCGCAGGTAGTGAAACCGGCGCCCGAATCGGTCTTGCAGTTCTTGCATGTGTCACCTTTCCTAAAAGAGAGGAAGGCAGGCCAACTTTCTCAACCTACCCCGGTGGCGAAACTACCACGGCCTTCGGGCCTTATCCTGACCTGTCTGTTCGAGGGGGACTTAGGTGCCGGAGGCTCGGCTCACAACTGCTTGCAGTGTAAAGTATAGCCAGCCCACTCTACAATCGATGAAGATCATGTTTTCTCCCCTGTTCGCGCGACACTCTGCCCTTTTCTGCCGTGCAATTGACCTTATCCCTCAGTGATATGTCTAGTCTGTTGGGAGGGTGTGAATAAGACGTAGTTTTCAGTAAGCTGAGGATCAAGATCCCAAGTGGTGCACAGCGTCTGCCCACTCAGGCAGTCCCGCAGTAACAGAGGTTGAGTATGGAACGCGAGTCAATGGAATTTGACGTGCTGGTGGTTGGAGCCGGTCCTGCCGGATTGTCCTCCGCGATCCGTCTAAAGCAAATAAACCCCGAGCTAAACGTATGCGTGGTCGAGAAGGGCTCGGAAGTGGGTGCTCACATTTTGTCCGGCGCCGTGTTCGAAACACGGGCACTGGATGAACTGTTGCCCGACTGGCAAGCGCAGGGCGCTCCCGTCAATACGCCCGTCAGCGGTGATGACATCTATATGCTCAAAGCGAACGGCGCCATGAAGATGCCCGGCGCCTTCGTACCCAAGCCGATGCACAATGACGGCAACTACATCATCAGCCTCGGCAACCTGTGTCGCTGGCTGGCTGAACAGGCCGAAGGGCTGGAGATCGAGGTGTATCCGGGCTTTGCCGCCGCCGAGATCCTGCAGGAAGACGGTGTGGTTAAAGGCGTGATCACCGGCGACATGGGCGTGGGCCATGACGGTCAACCGAAAGACAGCTATATGCCGGGCATGGAGTTGCGCGCCAAGTACACCATCTTCAGCGAAGGCTGCCGCGGCCATCTGGGCAAACAGATGATCAGCCAGTTCCAACTGGATAAGGGTCGATCGCCCCAGCACTACGGCCTGGGGATCAAGGAGATCTGGCAGATCCCCGCCGAGCAACATGAGTCCGGCAAAGTGGTGCATACCGCGGGTTGGCCGCTGACCGAGAACGGCGCTACCGGCGGCGGCTTCCTCTACCACGCCGACAGCAATCAGGTGGTGGTCGGCCTGATCACCGATCTGAACTACGCCAACCCCTATCTCAGCCCCTATGAAGAGTTCCAGCGCTACAAGACCCACCCGGTGATCCAGCAATATCTGCAGGGCGGCGAGCGGATCTCTTATGGCGCACGCGCCATCGCCAAAGGCGGGCTGAATTCATTGCCGAAGATGCATTTCCCCGGTGGCCTGCTCGCGGGCTGCGATGCCGGTACCCTGAACTTCGCCAAGATCAAAGGCTCTCACACGGCGATGAAGTCCGGCATGTTGGCCGCCGAAGCCGTCGCCGAAGCGCTGGCCGCCAACCCCGAGGGGGGCGAGGCGCTGGCAAGTTACTGGGACAAGTTTGCCAATTCCTGGCTGTTCGACGAGCTGTTCCGCAGCCGCAATTTCGGCCCGGCGATGCACAAGTTCGGTATGTACGGCGGTGGGGCGTTCAACTACATCGATCAGAACTGGTTTGGCGGCAAGATCCCGGTCACGCTCAAGGACGATCACACCGATCATGGCCAGCTCAAACCCGCAGGCCAGTTCAGCGAGATCAGCTATCCCAAGCCGGATGGCAAGCTGACGTTTGATCGCCTCTCCTCGGTCTTCCTCTCCAGCACGGTGCACGAGGAGGATCAGCCCTGTCATCTCAAACTGCATGACGTCCAGATCCCGATCCTGGTCAATCTGGCCCAGTTCGCCGAGCCCGCCCAGCGCTACTGCCCAGCGGGGGTGTATGAGATCGTCGAAGAAGAGACAGGCCCACGGTTGCAGATCAATGCCGCCAACTGCGTCCATTGCAAGACCTGTGACATTAAGGATCCCAGCCAGAACATCAACTGGACGGTGCCCGAAGGCGGCGGTGGCCCAAACTACCCCAACATGTGATCCCAGCCCATCAAGCCAGCGCCCAATGCGCTGGCTTTTTCATCGCAACACCCGCTGGCGATCGCTCAAGCGACCTTAATCTGATTCCGTCCCTCCAATTTGGCCTTCTGCATCGAGCGACTGGCCCGCACCACCAACTGCTCGGGGCCAACCCCGGGCTGCCATTGCGCGATCCCCAGGCTCACCGTCAGATCCGCCGAAATCGGCGAGGCGCCATGGGGAATGGCAGCGCGATGGAGCTGCTGGCAGATCTGCCGCGCCAAGCGTTCGGCCCCTTTGCGCTCCGTCGCGGGCAACAGCAGGGCAAAGGTGCCGCCGTCGAATCGGCTCAGGATATCGGATTGACGCTGACTGGTGTCCTTAAGCAACTGGGCAACGGTCTTAAGCAGTTGATCGCCTTGGTCATAGCCATAGCGCTCGTTGTAACGCTCAAAATAGTCAATATCCAGCAAGATCAATGACAGCGGCGACTTGGTACGGCGCGCCTCTGACACCGTCTGCAGGATGCGCTGATCGAAATAACGGCGATGGGTCAGCTCCGTCAGCGGATCTTTGCTGGAGCGATGACCCAAGCGCCAGCCCAGACGTTTGATCCGGGCAGCCTGGTAGCGGAGCATCGCGCGATAACAGCGCAAGTGATACAGCATCGCCATCAGCAATAGCACGCTAAGCGGCAACAGCGGGGCACTCAGCAGCTCGGGCTGCATCACCAGCGCACACACCAGCGGCGGCAGCGTCAGCCCGATCA
Organism: Ferrimonas pelagia; assembly: GCF_039543565.1. Classification (NCBI taxonomy): domain Bacteria; kingdom Pseudomonadati; phylum Pseudomonadota; class Gammaproteobacteria; order Alteromonadales; family Ferrimonadaceae; genus Ferrimonas; species Ferrimonas pelagia. The sequence goes on from NZ_BAABJZ010000073.1 coordinate 26,041, forward strand.
TAGCGGCGGGCCGATGGAACAGAGCCGGTACCGAGGCCAACAGCAACAACAGCAGATCGGCCAGTGGCGCCCGGCCCAGCAGCCACCAGCTCAGCGCCACCGCGCCCCCGACCAAGCCGCACTGCAGCCGCTTATCCAGCCACAATCGCTCACCAAGCGCCAGCAGGCATAGCCCGACGGGGACAAAGATGCTGATCAGGAGTCCGCCCCACTGCCATGGGGTCGTCAGTGGAGCGCCGATCAGGAGTAGGGTTTGCAACAAACAGACAAACAGCAGTAAGCCGCGAAAGGCCTGCTGCTGCAGGGTACGAGGCGTGCGATCCAGCGACATAACAAGGGCTCCCTTCCATGGGGCGTGGTGTTAACCCACTATAGCCCTAAGCACCGCGTCGCACCAACCGACTCCTCTGCGCTAGCGCTCCGGTGCCAGATACGCCTTCAGGCGTTCCGGCGGCACCGAGCTGTCGGCCGCCACCGCAAAGGCAGCCCAGCGCGCCGCCTCCGCCATGGCTTGTGCCAAGGGCTGATGACGCAAGATCCCATGCATCAAACCGGCCGCGTAGCAGTCGCCAGCCCCGGTGCTGTCCACCAATGTGGCTGGCACGGCCTCGCAGCGGATCTCCCCTTCAGCACAATAGGCAATGGCGCCCTCTGCCCCCCGTGTCACCACAAACGCCTTTAACGACTCGCCGCCGATCTGGCGGGCAAACACCCAGGGATCGTCCACCCCGGACTGGTGCAGATCATCACTGGAGGTCAACAGGTAGTGGCAAGGGCGGCGGGACAGGTCCTTGGGCAGCTGACTGAACACCTGAACCCCCTCACTCACCGCCCGCTGCATCAATTGCGGCAGCCCCTCTGCCGACAGATTGACGTACAAGGCATCCAAGTCCTGCGTCGTCACCTGCGGCGGCAGCATCAGCCGCGGTCGATTGGGCCGTAAGATGGTGCGCTCACCACAGGGCTCCATCAACAGCTGCAATGGCTGAGTCGCCCCGACATGGCGGTGCACCCACTGGCAATCCAACCCCTGCGCCTCGGCCTGCTCGATCAGCCAATCGCCGCGGCTGTCCTCCCCGACCTGACTCAGCAAGGTCACCTGATGCCCCGCCCAGATCAAGCCTAAGCCGGTATTGGCCCCGCCCCCGCCGAGCCGAAACCCCACCTCCTCATAATGGATGCGGGCACCGCTGGTCAGCGGTCGATTTAAACGCAGAATATGATCGCAGTTGATGTTGGCAATGATCAGCGCGCGGCCCATGGTCACTCTCAAAAATGAAGACAATCCGCCGATTATGGCAGCGTCCGACAAGATGTCACCCGGCCAGCTTCAGCAAAAACAGTAAAAAGTTTACCGTTAAAGGGTTCGAATGCAGTTCGCAGATCTAACTTTCAGTGCTTGTTCACACAGTGAACAGGTAACTGTGACGCGCGTTCCGCCCCCTTATCAACAAGATGGGTAACATGAATTAAAAATTTTGGATAAAAGCAATGAAACAGATACGTTTTCCTCAGATCTCACAGCAGGCGCTGGACTTTGTCATGGCCGGCAAGATCAGATCGCTGTTGGATCTCGAGACCCTGACTCCAGGTGGCTATCAGCCATCAGAGCTCGAAGGGAAACGGATCCCGACGCTCTATATCCACATCCCGTTTTGCCACACCCTATGTCGCTTCTGCTCCTTCTTTAAGCTCAAGTACAACGAAGAGAAGGCCAAGGCCTACTTCAAACTGCTGCGCAAAGAGGTCGAGATCCTGGCCCGCACCGGCGTCCAGTTTGAGCGTCTCTACATCGGCGGTGGCACCACCACCATTATCGAATCCGAACTGATTGAAACCATTGAGTTCATCAAGAGCAAATTTGAGATCCAGGAAGTCTCCTGCGAAACCGATCCCATCTACTTCCAGCCCACCAACCCACTGCGCCTCAAGGGCCTAGTGGATCGCTTCTCCATCGGCCTGCAAAGCTTTGACGACAACATCCTCAAAGCCAGTGGCCGCTACGAGAAGTTCGGCAGTGGCAGTGAGATCGAAGCCTTGTCGCGCCGCGCCATCGCCGAATTCCCTACCGTCAATCTGGACATGATGATGGGCTTCAATGGCCAGACCCATGAGAATCTGGCGGCGGATCTGATCCGCGCCCGCGAGCTGGGCTCCGAGCAGATCACCCTCTACCCACTGACCCTGGGGATCGGCAAAAACCGCAAGAAAGCGCAGAAGCTGGCGGGCGATCCCAAGCAGTTGCTGTCGCTGTACCACACTGGCCGGGAGATCCTCGAGCCCGCCTATGAGCGCGAGTACGCCTGGACCTATCGCCGCGCCAGCGGTGAAGCGGTGCAGCACGATTACGTGCTCGATGGTGAAGACTGTGTCGGCCTGGGTTGTGGTGCCTTCGGCCGCATTGGCGATCGCTTCTACCTGTCCTCGTTCGATCTGGACGAGTACGCCGAGCGCGTCAACGCCGGACAACTGTCCACCGTGGCGCACAAACACCTGAGCCCCACCCTGATGCAGCGCTACCACCTACTGATGATGATGGTGCAGGGCCAGTTGCCCAACAGCCGCTTTCAGGAGGCTTACGGTAAATCACTGATGCGCGCCCTGCCGCTGGAGATGGCCTTCCTCAAGGCGCACGGCGCCATCCGTAAGAGCAACTGTGGCGACGGCTACGCCACCACAGAAACCGGCGAATTTGTCGCGCTGAAGATGTTCTCCGGCTTCCTCGCCGGCATGGACTGGCTGCGTGAACAGGCGGGCAACCCGAAAAGCTGCTGAGTCATCACCGAGCGATCACAAAAGGCACCGTTTGACGGTGCCTTTGTCGTTTTCAGACCTTCTGACCGGTTATGGGCCTCAGGGAGCGCCAATGCCGCAGCCACGATCAGAGCTAAGCATAGGCTCATAGACAGGATCTTTAGCGTAGGCGCATGAAATAGGTAGAAAAAAGGCTCTTGGTGTGATCAGATTTAATCGCCAAAGAAAACCATCACACAACCGAAGAGCCGATGCCGATTATCACCGCGACCA
>NZ_BAABJZ010000074.1:0-29688 GCF_039543565.1 Ferrimonas pelagia
CTTGTTTGTTTTCATGCCATCAGATTGACGGTATTGCGAGATCGTTCAAGCCTAAATTGAGCAAAATTTGTCGATCATCAATCGATCGCTGATCTCGCTGTCAACAGCGCGCGGGTGAACGGTTACATGGACGCAACCCCGTTAGCACAGCAGATCACCCTTAACCTGGAAACCGCCTTTGCCGAGAATGTCTCCGGTCGCCCCCAGTTCGACAAATCGCTCCCGCCCCTGCTGGTGGAAACGGGCCGACAGCGTGTGATTGCCGATCAGCCCGGTCGCGTAACCGGCGTCAAAGAAGTAATCGGCGATAGTATCTATCTCCAGTGGCAGACCGCGCGGCATGCCGCTTTCCCGCACCCGTGGGCCCAGTTTACGTGATACCCAAAACGCTGTTGATAACGCCCGGTGACCAGCGCCGCACGAGACGGGCCACACACCATGTTCATGGCGTAACCCGCGGTCAACGCCGCGCCATTGGCCGCAATGCGGTCGAGATTGGGCGTCACTATGTCCGGCTCTCCCTGCGGATTGTAACCCACATCGCCGTAGCCTAAGTCGTCCGCCAAAATAAAGATGATGTTGGGTTGGGAAGTCGGGGGTAGCGCTGCCAGACCACAACAGAAGCCTGCACTGAGCAGGGCCGCTGTGGTTCCAAGCAATTTCGGGGATCTCATGTTCTATACCTTAAATAAATCCGTTTGTTTTTAGTGTGTGTCTGCACTTGTCTGCACGCAATTGGGCCAGTCTAGGACGATACCGAAAAGCTGATTAGCAGATTTTCGCAACATTAAACAATACTGAGCCCTGGCCCCAACACTTCCTTCCGACTGGCTCTAACGCTCTTGCCCCCGCTTTTTTAGGGTGATGTTCTAACCCTCCGTCAGACCAAATTTCAACAGGGAGCGAAGCGATGGTGAACATGGATTATCACTGGATGCCCTTTACCGAGAACAAAGCATTTAAGGCCGATCCGCAACTGATCGTTAAAGCCGACGGAGTGCATTATTGGGACGACAAAGGCAACGCCATTCTCGATGGCTCCTCAGGGCTATTTACCACCCCGGCGGGGCACTGCCGTCCCGAGATAACCGAAGCGGTCAGCCGCCAGTTGGCGACACTGGATTACACCCCTCACTTCCTGCGCGCCAGCCCCGCCTCGTTTGAGCTGGCCGAAGCGCTCAGCCAGTTGACCCCCAACGGGCTCGATCGGATCTTCTTTACCAACTCCGGCTCAGAGTCAGTCGAAACCGCCATCAAGATCGTCTACGCCTATTGGCACGCCAAAGGCCAAGGCAACCGCCAGCGCCTGGTGTCGCGCGAGCGCGCCTATCACGGCGTCAACCTCGGCGGGGTGGCGCTGTCCGGCATGGTGAAAAACCGCGAGATCTTTGGCAATAACGGCCCAAGCGTCGTGCACATGCGCCACACCTGGAGCGAAACCCAGCGCTTCGAGGGCGGCCAGCCGAGAGAGGGAGTCGAACTGGCGGACGATCTGCTTCGTGCCATCGACAACTACGGCGCTGGCAGCATCGGGGCCTGCTTCGTCGAGCCCATTGCCGGCTCTACCGGCGTATTGGTGCCGCCCAAGGGCTATCTGCAGCGACTCCGCCAGATCTGCGACGCGCATGGGATCTTGCTGGTGTTCGATGAGGTGATCACCGGCTTTGGCCGCACCGGCCAGCCTTTTGCCAGCGACACCTTTGGCGTCACGCCCGATATCATCACCCTGGCCAAGGCCCTGACCAATGGCGCACAGCCCATGGGCGCAGTGGCGGTCAAGACCGAGATCTACGACACCATCATCGACGCCGCTGCCAGCGGCGCACCGGAGTTTTTTCATGGTTACACCTACTCGGCACATCCCGCCGCCACGGCAGCGGCGCTGGCCACCCTCAAACTCTACCGGGACGACGGCCTGTTTGAACGTGCCCAGTCACTGGCACCGCTGTTTCAGGAAGCGATGATGAGCTTGAAGGATCTGGAGATCATCACCGATGTGCGCGGCTTCGGCCTGCTGGCCGGCTTTGATCTCGCGCCCGAACAGCGCCCGGGCAAACGAGGCTTTGAGCTGCAAAAAGATCTGTTCGAGGCGGGATTGCACATCAAGACCACCGGTGATGCCGGGATCGTCGCCCCCGCCTTTATCAGCAGCCCGGATGAGATCGATCAGATGGTGTCGATCTTACGCAAGACGCTCAAACGGTATTAACAGGCGACAGCATCGCGGGTGATGTGTTTTCTGCGCAAACCGCACGGGGCGTGCTGGCTTTCGTCAGCACGCCTTTGGTTTACCGGGAGCGGCCCGCAGCCGACTCTCCTCCCACTGGCGGTTTCGCCCTTGGCATGACCCGATCTGGCCACAGATTAAAGCGTTGTCTCGAGGACATAAGTCAGAGCACTTTGAGCCATGGGGAGCGCTCAGACTCTGATCTCGTTGGGACCGTGCGGAGGCCGAACGACCGTTTGCCGATACGGCTCGCCCGACTTGCCCTCATAAAAGCGACACCGACCGCCGCGAACGGCCAGATCCCGTCGCTGTCTCGGCAGGCGGGGCTAAGACTGGCACCTCGCTTCGGCCCAGTGTCCGCACAGCTGACGCGAGCTGTCACAACAGCACAGACACCGGCCCTCCGCGCTCTTCATCGCCACAAGGTTAGCCAAACGCCGTCAAGCCACTTAGCACTTCGCAGCTCTGACTCCAATGCCAACAGTGTGCTGAACTTTTCGCGGGGAAGGTTGGTCAGCCACCAAAGATAGCGCTTCTCTTTTTGAGGCCAGAACAGAACCATTCGGCATTGGTCGTGTGGCCTACTGTCGTGATCAACTAAATCCGGCTTACGTAACTAATGATGAAACAGCTTGTAAGCAACGTTTAAGTCAGAGTTCATGTGGATCCCATTGAACGCTCTGTGCAAGTCAGCAATCGCATCCACATTTTCATCTCCGAACGCAGAAACCAGGCTGGAAACCAGTTCCAGTGGTCGAATGTCACGCAAACGCTTGCAGAGTCCTTGCTGTTTGGCGGTTTTGTTCAACCATGCTTCATTGAACAGTTGTATCAGTGGCTTGGTCGCGGTGATAATCGGCATCGGCTCTTCGGTTGTGTGATGATTTGGTTTGGCGATTAAATCTGCTCACACCAAGAGCCTTTTTTCTACCTATTTCATGCGCCTGCGCTAAAGATCCTGTCTATGTCAGCCGAATATCCCCAATCAATGACTTGCGCAAGGTTTCGATGGCTCTCGGCTTGAACCAAAGGATCTTGCTGGCGCAAGCCCAGAGCACCATTGACCACGGCGGGCAGCCAAACCGAGCGCGAGCAGTCGCGTCAAGGCGGCCATCGAGGCTTTCGATGCATTGGCGTCCTTGAACCTGGCTGGTCCGACAAAACCCGGTTTTATGCCTTTTTCAGCTCCTTCCTTTGCGCCGCACAGACGCTCACACAGACGCTCACTAATACGGCCACTCCGACGCCCAGCGGAGCTGCTGGCGGATCAACATCGCCAGCAATTCGATCCCTGCTTCTATCTGCGCCGCCTCAATATCGCCAAACCCGAGCCGCAAATAGCGCTCGGCCTCTTCATCGGGATCGACAAAAAAGCTGGGAGCACCGGTTTCAATAAAGACTCCGTGTTCAAGCGCAATGCCCTGTAAGCCTTCCGCCTGCAGACCTGCTGGGCACTTTAACCAAATGGCCGTCGCGCCCATCGAACTGACGGCGTCACAATCCGGCAGGTGGCGGGCAATGGCATTTAATAGCAACTCGCGCCGCTCGGCATAGATCCGCGCCAATCGGGTTACGAAGCTATCGTGATAGCCCTGCGCCAGAAACAGCGCCAATGCCCGCTGGTTGTTGGCCGGAGGGTGGCGCAGCATCAAACGCCGCAACGCGCGCGCCTCCCGAATCAATTCCGGCCGCGCCACCATAAAGCCCAGTCGCAGGCCGGAGGAGAGGGTTTTGGAGAAGCTGCCGATGTAGATCACCCGGCCATCGGGATCGGCACTCTTCAGCGCAGGGATGGGCAATGCCTGACCCCCCATATCGGCTTCATAATCGTCTTCGATGATCAGCGGGCCTGCCGGGCCGCTCAGCAATCGCTGTCGACGCGCCTGACTCAGGATCGCCGTCGTCGGGCTTTGGTGGCTTGGCGTCACATAGAGCAGATCGCAGCTTGCGCTGTCCTGCCCCAGCTGTACCCCATCCCCATCCACCGGCACAGGCACGATCTCGGCGCCGGTCAACGCAAACTGATTGACCGCATCGCGATAGCCGGGGCACTCCATGCCCACGCGCACACCAGGGCCCGCCAGCAACTGTGAGAGCAGATAGAGCGAGTGCTGCGTCCCCAGCGTCATCAGGATCTCCGCATCGCCGCAGCGGATCCCGCGCTTCGGCAACAACTGCTGACGCAGTTGCGCCAGCAGCATGGGATCGTCCTCATCCACCAGATCGGCAAACCATTCCCGACTCATCGGCCCCGACGAGGCCGCGCGCATGCAACTGCGCCACTGCTCGGCCGGAAACAGGTCACAGCTGAGCTGGCCATAGATAAATCGATAACGGCAGTCGCGCCAGGCTCTGGGCTTATTGCGGTTATGCTGCTCACTGGGAAACAGGCGCAATCGACGTCGCCAGTCGATGCCACCGCTAGGATCGTCCACCCTCGGCGCGTGACTCAGGCCGGTTGCGACGGGCGTCTGCTCCAATGCCGGGTTGACGAAATAGCCGCGCCTCGGTTTGGCGATCAGTAGCCCTTCATCCTGCAAGCGCTCATAGACCAGCACGACGGTATTACGCGATATGGTCAACTGCTTTGCCATCGCCCGAGCACCGGGCAACTCAGCGCCGGGTAACAGGTGGCCATTGAAGATCAGCCCCACCAGCATCTGCTGCAATCGTGATTGAAGACCCTGACCTTGATCCGCCGGCAAAACAAACAGGTGTGCGTTCATAGCCCTTATTTAACAGCCACAACAAGGAGGAACAATGGCAAATTAGGCCACAGGGACGATTATATCCGGCCAGTTCGCGCCTTTTAATGCAACCACTTAGGGCACGGCGCACCAACATGGTGCAAATTTAACTTTTGCTTTACTTACCGATTAAGACCCGCATATTGAGTAGCCTATGCGAAATGGATCGCGCAGATAAAAGGCAACCCCATGACGGCCAACTCCGCCACAATTCGAACACTTTGGCCCATCTGGGCCCTCGTTATCCTGACAAGCCCTGGGGCCGCAGCCGCCACGTTTGATCAACAGGTCGAAGCGCTGGTCGCGCCTTGGGCGCAAGCACTGACCAACCTTATCTTTTACGCCATCCCACTGTTCGGTCACTCAGTCCCCCTTATCGTGCTTTGGCTGGCGATCGCCGCCCTGTTCTTCACCCTGTATCTGGGCTTTATCAACCTGCGCGGATTTGTAGCCGCGGTCCGCCTAGTGAAAGGGGATTACCGCGACAGCAAGGCGCAAAGCAGCGGCGAGATCTCCCACTTTCAAGCCTTAGCCACCGCCGTGTCCGGCACCGTTGGCATAGGTAACATCGGCGGCGTCGCCGTCGCCATTGGCATTGGCGGCCCCGGCGCCGCGTTCTGGCTGTTTATGGCAGGCTTCCTGTCGATGTCCACCAAGTTGGTGGAGTGTACGCTCGGGGTGAAATACCGCCAGGTGCACGCCGACGGCTCGGTCTCCGGTGGCCCCATGTACTATCTGGAGCACGCCTTGGTCAACAGAGGCTGGGTCAAAGCCGGAAAAGCACTCGGCGGATTTTACGCCTTAGCACTGGTCATTGGCTGTCTCGGCATTGGCAACATGTTCCAATCCAACCAGGCGTTTATGCAGTTTCAGGTGATCAGCGGCGGCGACGCCAGTTGGTTTGCCGACAAAGGCTGGCTGTTTGGTTTGATCCTTGCCGCAGGTGTGGCACTGGTGATCATCGGCGGGATCAAATCCATCGCCCGCATCACCGCCAAGATCGTGCCCTTTATGGCGGTGCTCTATATCGTCTCCGCCACGGCGATCTTAGCCCTGGGCTATGAGCAGTTACCCGGCGCCATCGCGCTGATCATTTCCGAAGCCTTCACCATGGACAGCGCCACCGGCGGCTTGATCGGCGCCATGATCGTCGGCTTTCAGCGTGCGCTGTTCTCCAACGAAGCCGGTATCGGCTCCGCCTCCATCGCCCACTCGGCGGTGCAGACCGACAAGCCCGCTTCCGAAGGCCTGGTGGCACTGCTGGAGCCCTTTATCGACACCATGGTGATCTGCACCCTCAGTGCGCTGGTCATTGTCACCACCGCCTACCCGGCGGGCTTGATGGAGTCGGGGTTGGAAGGGATAGAGCTGACCTCCGCCGCCTTTGCCCATCACATCAGCTGGGCGCCCTACCCGCTGGCGCTGGCCGCCATGCTGTTTGCCTTCTCCACCACCCTGTCCTGGTCCTATTACGGCCTCAAAGGCTGGACCTATCTGTTTGGTCAGGGTCCGGCGATGCAGATGGTGTTTAAGGGGATCTTCTGCAGCTTCATTGCACTGGGCTGCATGGTGCAACTCAAGGCGGTACTGGATTTCTCCGATGCTATGGTGTTTCTGATCGCCATCCCCAATATCCTCGGGCTCTACCTACTCGCGCCGGAGGTAAAACGGGAAGTGGAAGGCTATCTGGCGGAGCTCAAGGGGCGGCGTGCGGCGGCTCAAGAACCGCAGGGCGTTGCAATCGGCGATAGATAGCGCAAACACCCGATAAGAGAAACGCCCCGATCCATAGTGGTTCGGGGCGTTTTTGATCGCCGGTTATGACCGACCACTTTTACGCGCCGCTTTTTACGCGGCTATTTTTACGCGCCACCCGCACGATCTGGGCTTGCCACAGGTAGAGGATTTATTCTACTCCGTAGGTAGAATGAATCCTCTACCCGAGCCCACATGGACGCAACCCCGTTAGCACAGCAGATCGCCCTGAACCTAGAAGCCGCCTTTGCCGAGCTGGGCTTTACCCAGCCCAGTGTCGCGCAGTTGCAGCAACGCAGCGGCGTCAGCCTGAAAACCCTATACCGCTACTACCCGTCGAAACAGGCCATGGTGTACGCCGCACTGGAGCAGCGCCATCAACGCTACCTGCAGCGACTGGCTCAGGGGGCGCCCGCGCCGGGCCCGGAAGCGGTACAGCACGCCTTTGACCAGTTGACTCATTGGCTGCGCCATCAAGCCCCCAATGGCTGTCTCTCGGCCAGCGCCCTGAGCGCATTTGTCGATGATGCGCCACTGCGTCAGCAAGTGGCCGACCACAAACGGGCGCTGCAAACACAGCTGGGTCAACTGGCTGGAAACGCCGAGCTCGCGATGCCGCTGTTGCTGCTGCACGAAGGGATCAGCGCTGCCTGGCCGGTACTGGGAGAGGCGGTGTTCCACCATGTACCGGCTCAGATCCACGCACTCTTTCGGAGCACGACAGCATGATTTCAAGCCCGTCAGATCCCGCAGCGCCTCTGGTTTACGCACCACTGCCCAACCATATGCTGGCCTGGCAACTGCTCGGCCACGGCGGGCCAGAGCAGTTGGCGCAAAATACCCGGACCCCACTACCCACGCTGGCCAGTTCGGATGTGCTGATCAAAGTCGCCGCCAGCGCCGTCAATAACACCGACATCAATACCCGCACCGCTTGGTATTCCAAAGGCGACAACGCCAGCGACGCCAGTTGGTCCGGCGAGGCGCTCACCTTTCCCCGCATTCAGGGCGCGGATGTCTGTGGCCATATCGTCGCCGTCGGCAGTGCCGTCGATCCCGGCCGCATCGGTCAACGCGTATTGATCGAGCCCTGCCTGCAGTTCGCCAATGGCCAGCGATTGACCACGCCCTGGTACTTCGGCTCGGAATGCGACGGCGGCTTTGCCCAATACACCAAAGTCGACCATCGCCATGCCCACCCCATCAACAGTCCGCTGAGTGACGCCGAGTTGGCCTCCTTCCCCTGCTCCTACTCCACCGCAGAGAACATGTTGTGCCGAGCCGGGGTTCAGGCGGAGGAAACCGTGCTCATTACCGGCGCGTCCGGCGGGGTCGGCTCGGCCGCCGTGCAGTTAGCCAAAGCGCGCGGGGCCAAGGTTGTTGCCATCACCCGTGCCAACAAAGCAGCACAGCTTAAAGCTCTGGGCGCGGAGCGAGTGCTTACCCGCGAGCAATCGCTCGTGACCGCTTTGGGTAACAACAACGTCGATACGGTGATCGATCTGGTTGCCGGAGCAGCCTGGCCGCAGCTGCTGGATGTGCTCAAACCCGGCGGCCGCTACGCCGTGGCGGGGGCCATCGGCGGTGCGCTGGTCGAGCTGGATGTGCGGACGCTGTATCTTAAAGATCTCAGCCTGCTCGGCTGTACCGTACTTGGCAATGGCGTGTTTGCGTCGCTGATCCAGCGCATCGAGCAGGGCCAAATTCGTCCGCTGGTGGCGGCCACCTATCCGCTGACACAGCTGCACCAAGCCCAGGCGGCGTTTGCCGAAAAGCACCACACAGGTAAGATCGTGTTGACCATCGGCCACGAAAAACAGATATAAAAAACGCCGCAGATGCGGCGTTTTCTGTGGTGCGGATGAAACTCAGTCCATCAGCATGCGAGCGCGGAAGTTACGGCCCTTGATCTTACCTCGCTCCATCGCGGTCAGCGCCTTGCCCGCCACCTTGCGGTTCACCGCGACGTAGGCACGGAAATCGGTCACTTGGATCTTACCCAGCTGATCGCCCTTAATGCTGCCATCGCGAGTCAGTGCGCCAACAATGTCACCGGGGCGCAGCTTCTGCTTCTTACCGCCGTCGATCTCGATGGTCATCAGGCTCGGGCGCATCGGTGGGTTGTTCAGCACCGAACGGTTTGGCAGTGGCGAACCATCAACCTTAATGCCCAAGTAGTCTTCCAGGCGGTTGATCTTGGCTGCCTCTTTGGCGCTGAACAGGGAGAAAGCGTTGCCCTGGCTGCCAGCGCGACCGGTACGACCGACACGGTGCACATGCACTTCGGTGTCGTGGGCGATGTGGTAGTTAAACACCGCATCCAGGTTGTCGATATCCAGGCCACGGGCCGCCACATCGGTGGCCACTAGGATGGACGCACTCTTGTTGGCAAAGCGGGTCAGCATCAGATCGCGATCGCGCTGATCCAAGTCGCCGTGCAGCGCCAGCACATTGAAACCGTAGTTTTTCAACGCGCGGGTGATCTCCTTCACCTCTTTCTTGGTGTTGGCGAAGATCACGCTGGACTCTGGCTGGTATTGCAACAACAACAGCTGCAGCGCCGGAATGCGCGCTTCGTTGTCTTCCACCTCGAAGAAATGCTGATGGATGTCGCTGCTCACTTTGGTGGCGGCGGCTTTAACCATCTTGGGACGCAGCATAAAGCTGTCCGCCACTTTCTGGATCTCGTCCGGGAAGGTGGCGCTGAACAGCAAAGTCTGACGGTGCTCTGGCATGCGCGCGACGATATAGTCCAGCTCGGCCTGGAAGCCCATCTCCAACATGCGATCCGCTTCATCCAGCACCAGCATGTTCACTTCAGACAGATCCAGCGTTTCACGGCTTAAGTGATCCTGAATTCGGCCCGGCGTGCCCACCACGATGTGTGCGCCGTGCTCCAACGAGCCAACCTGCGGTCCCAGCGGCGTACCGCCACACAGGGTCAAGATCTTCACGTTCGGAATGCCACGAGCCAGACGACGCAGCTCGGTGGCCACCTGATCCGCCAGTTCGCGGGTCGGGCACAGCACTAGCGACTGAATGCAGAAACGTTTGGCGCGCAGCTTGTTGAGCAGACCCAAACCGAACGCGGCGGTCTTGCCAGAGCCGGTTTTGGCCTGACCCACCACATCAACACCCAGCAAGATAGGCGGCAGGCTTTCCTGCTGGATCGGCGTCATCTCGTGGTAACCCAAGGTTTCCAGGTTGGACAGCAGTTCGGGTTTCAGCGCAAGGCTGGAGAAGGCAGTTTCGCTCAAGGTGGTCTTCCTATATCGGTGACATGGCGCAGGGAAATGCACGCCGGAGAGGGGCTTGGCAGAACCCATCGGCCATGTCCCCCAAAAAAATCAGGCGCGGAGTGTACCACAGCACGACACTCAGTCCCGGTTCTATTGCACAAAGCGTGAACAAAAAACGTACACGCTTCGTATCACCTAAACTTAGCCTTTGTTGATGACACCGGAGTTTGCGTGTTTTCAGCCCTGTTAACCGTTATTTCGTTGTTGCAGCCCGTCCCGTTCGAAGCGGGTAGGCAGTACGCCTGCAGCGCCGGGCCACATCAGTTTGAGATCCAGATCGACGCTCAGGCCGTCCATCACCTCAGTCGCTATGCCCTGACTCAGGGCGATCAGATCGCCATGCCCGCGATCCAGTACCAACGCGCCAAAGCCAATAGCCCATTGCAGTGGCAGATCCTGGCCTTAAACGGCCAGCCTTCAGCGCTGTTCGTGCTCTGGCCGCTGCAGGCCACCTTAAACGTGGCAATACTGGATCAGCACGGTGCGCTGCTCGACACCATGGAGCACCCCAGCGACTGCTTTGCCCGATAAGCGCAGGTTAAACCAAACACAGCACTGCGGATCATCCCCAGCACAGCGCGCGTAAGCTGCGCACACAAAAGCGGCGGCTCTGAGGCCGCCGTTCTCGACTCCATAGCTTGTTGCTGATGGTTATGCCTGCAAGCGAGCCAACAGTCGCTCAGCAACCGCCTCGGAGGATTGCGGATTCTGACCGGTGATCAACGCCCCGTCCTCCACCGCCAGCGGGTGCCAGTCCGCTTCCTTCTGATAGAGCGCCCCTTGGGCTATCAACGCATCTTCCAACAAAAACGGCACGATCTCAGTCAGGCCCACCGCCGCTTCCTCTCCATTGGTAAAGCCGGTGATCCGCTTGCCCGCCACCACGGGTTTGCCCGCCTCGGTTTTGGCATTGAGCAGCACCGCCGTCGCATGGCATACCGTCGCCACCGGCTTGTCGCTGGCCAAAAACCGCTGGATCAGCGCAATGGAATCCGCATCTTCGGTCAGATCCCACAAGGGGCCATGCCCACCGGGGTAGAACACCGCGTCAAACGCGTCGACACTGAGCTGACTCAAGCGCTGCGTGTCGGCCAACAGCGCCTGCGTTTGGGGGTCCTGCGCAAGACGACGGGTCGCATCGGTTTGAAAGTCAGGCAACTCACTCTTAGGATCCAGCGGCGCCTCGCCGCCAGCAGGCGACGCCAGGGTGATCGCCACACCCGCATCGACAAGGCGGTAATAGGGCGCGGCAAACTCTTCACTCCAGAACCCGGTCTTCTCGCCGGTGTCCCCCAGCTTATCGTGGGAAGTCAAAACAATCAGTACCTTGGCCATCGGGCGTTCTCCATTCAGGTTATTCCACCTCGGTTGACGCCAGCCTACGCCGCCAGCACCAAGTTAACAATGCCAGCCACATCAATAACGCTGTCATCACAACCTCTCCCAGTGTCGATCTCGCGCCCCGATCCGCTGTCGCTACCCCGCTCGTCAACCAGCCCAAACACAGGTCGATTGAAACCGCCCCTATCGACCATGTTCACCGATACATTCAAGTCACCTTCGAGCTCATCAATGCCTTGACCCCAGGCCCGGTTCACAAAGCTCACCATACGAGCAAAATACAAAATATAAAGAAGTGTAAAACCAAGCTTTTGAGCTCAATTCGCTGAATGAAGTTACGATAAGCTGCGGCCACCAGTAGCGCTACGGCGCCGGTGTTATTCGTTCCCTCATCGCACCGGCAATGCCAGATAGGCACAGATAAAACCGATCCCAACTGGGATGTCAGTTTGACTCAGTGCTGGCCAAACAGGCCCAGCACTGACTAATGGAGACCGGCTTGACCGGATATAACATGAATCAAAATACTCCAGCACCATGGCTGCGAAAACCCCTGCCTTTGGCCATCGCCTCGACCTTCTCGCTAGGCATGATGTTCAGCAGCGCAGCACACGCTGCCGACGCCCCAGCACACCAGATCTTGGCGGACGACATCGCCGTTTCTGACTGGGCATTTAGAGACGACAGCGCCAGCTTGGTTGCTGCCGCTCAGGTCGCCGGCCTGTACGCGGTTGCCGACGACAAGGCGCAGCGCATCGAGATCCGCGACGTCCACCAAAAGGGCCAACTGGCCATCGGCTACAACGTCATCAAAACCACGGTTCCGGACGCCGATCTGGAATACGGTTTGTGCGGCATGACCTTCACCCCGTCCGGCCGTTTCCTCTACCTGGCGGTCTGCACCGAAGGCGACGGCCCGGATACGATCCTGGCACTCAACACCAACACCAAACGGATCGGTGTGCTGGATGAAATCAAACTGACCGATGAGAAAGGCAGCCGCGTCGGCATGACCTTCTTTAAAGATCAACTCTATGTCGGCAGCGAAAAGGGGATCATCCAGTACCACGCCCACCGCAACGCCCTGCTCGAAGGCAGCGCTCTCGGCCAGGGCAAGCTGATAGAAAGCGACGGTCGCGTGTCCGGTCTGGCGGTGGACATGCTGCGTCAGCAGATCTACGCCACCACCCCCTCTGGCCTGCATCGCATCGGGCCAAACGGCACCGCGCTGGTGAAAGTGGCGGACGCTGAGCACCTCACCGGCCTGACCATGGGCCGCACCTACGGCAATGCGCAGGACGGCGGCTTGTTCCTGCTGCAAAATGACGGCGACAACGCCCGCATATTGACCCTGGGCAACGACGAACTGGGCCAACGCGGCCCACAGACGCTGACCACCTACACCGACCAGATCGACGCCAAACTGGCCGATATTGCGGCCACCGCCGATGGCGGCATGTTGCTGGCACAGGGCGAAGTGAAGCGGATGTTCAGCACCAGCGATCAACGCCTTGGCTACGACGCCTGGCTGATGGACGAGTTGGACAGCTATCTGACCGCCATCAAGAGTCTGGTGGTGGATGGCGAGATCGCCGGCACCAACACCATCAATGATAAGCAGGGTGAGCTGATCCGCCAGATCGTCGCCGAAGGCAACAGCCCCAGCCAAGAGCCAATCGCCGATAACGTCGGTTGGGCCCTGTTCCTGCTAATGGCGATCGATCAGGTCAAGAAGGATCCGGACATCGAGAAGATCGTCGAGCTGCTGATCCAAACCCACGCCGGGTTGCATCCCGAGGGGCATGGCGGCGTTCGCACCGTCGATGGCCACTTTGTTCGCGTCTACGGCCGCGACGGCCTGCCCGCCGAAGGGATCAACGGCCGCGGTCAAGTCAGCTCCCAGCCACAAGTCTACGTGTCGATGAAGTACCTGCCCGCCGCCATCAAGGCCGTCGAGATGTACCCGGACAATGACAACCTGAAACTGTACGCCGAGTACCTCCGTCAGCTGGTTCAGCGCTCCTCCGACACCATCCGTGCCGAGCAGCGCATCACCTGGACCAACGACGATCACGGCCCGCTGGACATCAATAACCTGATGGCCAATGAAACCTGGATCTTCGGCGACATCGGTGCCGCGCAAGATCCCTACGCCACCACGGACTACGCCACCTACAGCTACGACCGTTCCAGCTTCCGAACCGACAACTGGCTGCTGGGCGAGCCGGTGATCATGGCCTCCCACGCCGCCTTTATCGTTAACGGCGCCACCTTGATCCTCAACCACCACTTCGATGGCGAAGGCTGGAAGGATCAAAACCACAACTACTTTGGGATCACCATGGCGGCCACCGACGAGATGGGCGCGCCCTACTTCGGCGCCTTCTCCGCCGGTAACCACCCACGCACCGCGTTTGATCCAAAAAATCCAGACTCCTTCGCCAGCTACTACAACGAAGGGCCGTCGGATCACCCCAACAACATCCTGCATTTCCCGGCCGTGATGGGCTTTGGTCAGCACGGCTACACCTCGCCCATGGTCGGCGCCTATATGGCCTACCGCGATGGTCGTCGCCAGATGATGAGCAACTACGCCGGCGGTGAATCGTTCCCGATGCTGACCCGCTTCTCCATGGACGATCACGACTGGCGCATGCGCGCAGTCGGCATCGCCGACTTCTGGTATGGCGGTATCGGCCTGGTGGAAACCATCGCACCGGGGACCATCGCCAAGCTGCGTGGCGACTTCTACCGTCCTTACGTTAAGGAGGTGGATGGCGAGCTGATCTACTCCAACATGACGCCACGTCGCGTGGTGGGTATTGATAAACGCGGCAAGCGTACCGAGTACGGCTTCCAAACCTCGCCCTACACCCTGCCCCAGCTGCACGACAGCTACGAGGTGATCGATCCCCAAGGCGACTGGATCGAACTGGAAGATCTGGTAAACCAGCTAGACGGCAAGCCGATGCGCTTTACCAACCCACACTTTGAGCGCGGCCTGGATGGCTGGACCCTTGAGGGTGAGGCGAAGATCGTTGAAGGTGCCGGCAGCCAAGCCGTGGCGCTGTCCGCCGGTGCCTCGATCAGCCAAACGCTGGATCTGACCCTGGACTTCGATAACACCCGCTTTATCGTCCACACCCTGGGTGAGATCCAAAGCCGTGGCGCCAAAGGTGAGCTGCGTCTGCGCTGGTCCAAAGACGGCAACCTAGCCAACGTCGTCGGTGACAGTCGATCCCTGCCGATCGGCAAAGATCCGGTAATGCAGATCAAGACCGCGAAACCGACCGGTGCCAACTTCCTCCACATCGAGTACGTCGGTGAGAAGGGCGAGGTACGCTTCGAAAACCTGGGCGTGATGCGCCGCGGTGCCGACGCAGGCCTGCCCAACGGCGACTTTGCCAACGGCAAACGTCACTGGGACTTGGGTCACGGCGTGGAGATCGTCAACAACAAAGAGCGTGCCACCGTCGGTGATCGCGCCCTGCGTCTGCGCCGGGGACCGGGGATCACAGGCTGGCAATCAGCGAGCCGCGAGCTGGACATCGCCAACGATCCACTGGGCACCCGCTACCTGTTCCGCTTTGATGCCAGCACCGTGGGTGACGACTTCAAATTTGAAGTGCTGATCGAAGCCTTCGACAACAAGGGCAAACGCGTGGTCGAGCGCCGTGACATCGGCGATATCCTGCCGGGCCACGAGGGCGAGCGCACCGTCACCATCCGTAAACGTCCGGAGTACGAGACGTTCAAACTGACGATGCGGATGAAGCGTAACAGCGCCGACAGCAAGGGCCGCGCCGACGTCTTCGTGGATAATTTCCGCCTCGACAAGGAGCGCGTGTTCTTCGAGTCCGATTGCGTAGAAGGCAGTGCCACAGCCTGTCTGCCCACCCGTCTTGAGCTGATGAACCAATAAGCGTCCGCTTTGAATATCAACGGCCCCGCTGGCAACAGCGGGGCCGTTTTTTTGGCTGTGCCTTAAGTAACTGTTGAAGCGCTATCGCGCAGTTCGAGGTTTACGCCGTTTTTAGGCCGCCTAGTGCAGCGCCGAGTGTTGGTGTGTGGAGGCAGACAGGGAGCTGAACGGAGCCCTTTTTGAAAGCGGCTGGCCGCTTTTGTATTTGCCTCTCTCCATCAAGAGCCGGGGCGACTTTCAGCCCGTTTGTTGGCATGGGAGCTGGAGCACACCATAAGCGAGGGAACAGCGAAACGCAGCGGTAGGGGGAGTGCAGAGGGGCTCGCCCCTTTGCTTGCCGTCGCCAACGCGACTTAGCGCGTGAGGTCGATGCGGTAGGTTGAGATACAAAACGAAAAAATCGACCAACAGCTAACTTAGACACAACCCCTTTATAGGTTCAGCCCGACCCACCAGCGACACACCCAGCGAACACCAATCGAAATCTTGACCGCTCCACCCGCAACTTAATGGGCGTTCGCGCAAACCATTCCGACAAATTTCCCGCTAACTCTGTATACTGCGCCGCCTGATCTCCATCCCCTCACGTTTTTTGGCTTCTTTTGGGTCAATCAATACACCGCTCTTAACCCTTAGGAATGCCGCTTTGATCTCTACCGCAAACATCACCATGCAGTTTGGCGCCGAACCGCTGTTTGAAAACATCTCCGCTAAATTTGGCAACGGCAACCGTTACGGCCTGATCGGCGCCAACGGCTGTGGCAAGTCCACCTTTATGAAGATCCTCACCGGCGAGTTGACGCCGACCTCCGGCAACGTCTCGGTGACGCCGGGTCAGAAGGTCGGCACCCTAAGCCAGGACCAGTTTGCCTTTGAGCAGTACAGCGTGGTGGATGCGGTGATCATGGGCGATACCCAGCTGTGGGCGGTGAAGCAGGAGCGTGAACGGATCTACAGCTTGCCGGAGATGAGCGAAGCCGATGGCATGAAAGTGGCCGAGCTGGAGAGCGAGTTTGCCGAGATGGACGGCTATACCGCAGAGAGTCGTGCCGAGGAGATCTTGCTCGAGGCGGGCATTGACGCCTCGCTGCACTACGGCCTGATGTCACAGGTGTCGCCAGGCTGGAAACTGCGGGTGCTGCTGGCCCAAGCGTTGTTCTCCAACCCAGATATCCTGCTGCTGGATGAACCGACCAACAACCTGGACATTCACACCATTAACTGGCTGGCCGAGGAGCTGAACCAGCGCAAGTGTACGATGATCATCATCTCCCACGATCGCCACTTCCTTAACTCCGTGTGTACCCACATGGCCGACATCGATTACGGTGAACTGCGGATCTACCCGGGCAACTACGAAGCCTTTGTGGCGGCCTCCAGCCTGATCCAAGAGCAGTTGCTGGCCAATAACGCCAAGAAGACCGCTGAGATCAACGAGCTGCAGGACTTCGTCAACCGCTTCGGTGCCAACGCCTCCAAGGCCAAGCAGGCCAGCTCTCGCGCCAAGAAGATGGAGAAAATCACCCTGGATGAGGTCAAGCCCTCCAGCCGGATCCACCCCTCCATCGACTTCGGCGAAGGCAAGAAGATGTACCGTCAAGCGCTGACCATCGAAGGGCTCGGCCACGGTTTTGACGGCGAAACCCTGTTCCAGGACGGCGAGATGATCCTCGAAGCCGGCGCCCGTCTGGCCATCATCGGCGAAAACGGCGTGGGTAAAACCACACTGCTGCGTTGTCTGGTCAATGAGCTGGAGCAAAATGCCGGTATGATCAAATGGTCGGAAAATGCCGCCGTAGGCTACTGCCCACAGGACAGCAGTGCCGACTTTGATAACGACATGACCATCTTTGACTGGATCTCCCAGTGGCGCACCCAGAAGCACGACGATCTGATCGTGCGCGGCATTCTCGGCCGTCTGCTGTTCACCGCCGACGACGCCAACAAGCTGGCCCGCAACTGCTCCGGTGGTGAGAAAAACCGTCTGCTGTTTGGCAAGCTGATGATGCAGGACATCAACGTCCTGATCATGGACGAGCCCACCAACCACATGGACATGGAAGCGATCGAAGCGCTCAACAACGCGCTCAAAGACTACAAAGGCACCTTGATCTTCGTCAGCCACGATCGCAAGTTTGTCTCCTCCCTGGCCACCCGCATCATCGACATCAAAGATCGAAAGCTGGTGGACTTCCAAGGCACCTTCAATGAGTACATGGCCCACGTCGCCCAGCCGATCCGGGTGAAGTAAACGATCAGCCCGAAACAAAAACGCCGCCCTTGATCGCATCCAGGGCGGCGTTTTTGTCTGCGCCTGCCAGTAACAAACACAGCGCCACGCCATTGTGGTTCGGCCCCAGTTGGATATGCTTGAGCGTGCGCCACCGTTCGCCCACTCATTCCGAGCCCTGTGTCTATGAGCCTGCCTTTGTGTTCTCGCCTCCAAGCCCAGTTCTTACCCGCCTGGCAACGCCGCCGCACCTTTGCGCTGGCCCACTTGCTCTACAGCGCCATTGGCTTGGTCGTGCTATTGCCGCTGCTCGGGGTGATGGGCCGTGTCTTGCTAAGCTGGTCCGGCAGCGATGTACTGACCGATGAAGAGATCCTGCGCTTCGCCCTCTCGGGCCCCGGTGCCATCGCCGCCATCCTGATGGGCGCCTTGCTGCTGTTCGTCAGCGTGTTTGAGCAAGCGTGCATGATGACATTGGCGGCCAGCCAGCACGACGATAAACCAGGGCAGATCCTTTCGGCACTGAGTCACAACCTCAAACGGGCCCCCCGTCTGTTCGAGTTTTCATTGTGCTTGGTGCTGCGCCTTGCGCTGATCATCCTCCCCTTTATTGCCGTCGCCGCCATTGCCGGTCTGGCGCTGCTGACCGAATACGACATCAACTTCTACCTCTACCAAAAGCCCACCGCTTTTTGGTGGGCGCTCGCCATCCTGGCGGCATTGCTGGCCGGTTTGATCCCCTTATTGCTGGGCAAACTGCTGGACTGGTCGATGGCGCTGCCGTTGATCCTATTTTCCAATACCTCCGCCAAAGCCAGCTTTGTCCTCAGCCAACAAATGATAAGCGGACATCGACAACCACTGCTGGGCCAACTGGCGCTGTGGGCCAGCACCCTCGTACTGCTCAGCACCCTGGCCGCGCTTGGCCTGCGTCTGCTGGGCGATCTCACCCTGGCGCTGGCCGCTGATACGCTGCAAGGCTTGGTGTTGCTGCTCGGTGGCCTGGCGGGACTGTCGCTGCTGTACAGCTTTTTGCTCACCGCACTGGCCTCATCCAGCTTCGCTAGCACCCTGATCCAGTGTTTCAAGCGCCTCGATCCCGACTGGACAAATGACCACGCCCACATAGCCAGCCAGGCCCTGAGACCGGCAACGAAGCCGCCCCTCTCTCTGCGGGGGGCCCTGCTCGCTGTTGCCATCGCCGTGCCGATCTCCGCCGGGATCGGCCTGTGGCTGCTGGCCCAGAGTCAATTTGACGATCGTATCGAGGTGATCGCCCATCGCGGCGCCGCAGGCAGCGCGCCGGAGAACACCCTGGCGGCAATGAGGCAAGCGATGGCGGATGGCGCCGACTGGCTAGAAATTGATGTGCAGGAAACCCGAGATGGTGCGGTGATCGTCATGCACGACAGCGACTTTATGAAGCTGTCTGGGATCGATCTCAAGGTGTGGGACGGCACACTGGCCCAGATCCAGGCGCTGGATGTGGGCCGTTGGTTTGGCCCGGAGTTTGTCGGCGAGTCGGTGCCCACCTTGGAGCAGGTGTTACTGGCCGCCCGAGGCCAGACAAAAGTGCTGATCGAGCTCAAGTACTATGGTCACGACCAACAGTTGGAGCAGCGCGTCATCGACATCGTTGAACGGCTGGAGATGGTGGAGCAGATCCAGATCATGTCACTTAACTACGCAGGATTAGAGAAGATCCGCGCGCTGCGCCCAGACTGGCCCATCGGCCTGCTGGTGGCCCAATCCACCGGCGATCTCACCCAACGGGACGTCGACTTCCTCGCGGTCAATCAGGCCATCGCCAACCGCGCTTTAGTGCAGCGCGCCAAGGCGGCCGGCAAACCCCTCTATGTCTGGACCGTCAATGACGCCGTGTCTATCTCCCGGCTGAGCTCTCTGGGCGTCGATGGCCTGATCACCGACGAACCAGCACTAGCAAGGCAGGTGCTGCAGCAACGCGCACAACTCACCCAAAGCGAACGCTTACTGCTGCACACCGCGCTGTTGCTCGGCCAGCCTCTGCCACAGTCCCACTATCGCGATAACTCGCCCTAATTGGATTGAGCCTTGGTTGCCTGATCGGCCGACAGGTTTCTCCGCGCAAGGATTGCCAGCGCTACGATGCACCGAATAAACATCTATACAACCGCATGACCAACAGTCCTACTTTAAAGTAATAGAGAATCAGATCGGAGCGAGCGTGGTGCTCTAATGACCACGAGAAAACCTTTATAGCAGGGTTTTCCAAAGGATGGCTTGATCCCAAGGGTCGATGTTTGAATGGGATGTTCTTCTCCCCCAAAAGTCCCGTCCTATCAGTATGCGCAGAAGGGCAGAAGCGCCCAAACCAGTAACAACGCAGCACTGAATTCTTGATCCCAGTACAAAGCACCTAACAGGATTGAGATAACACAGATCCCATATGTGTGACCTCGCACTAAATTTTTGGATGCACTTATCCAGTCTATTTTTTGCATTGGCACCACAAACGTGAATCGCTCTCGTGACCGTAATGCTGAACATGAGTTCTAGGCATTTTTCTTACACCACACACGATCTGGAACACACTATTCCAAATTTTATTTATCTATAGTGAACTCGAAACCAAGAACAACATGTCATTTAGGAATGTGGAATGAAACTAAGTAAAGTTGCGTTATTAACAGCACTGACGATCTGCTCAACTACCGCACTGGCTGATGGCGGTGGTCACCGCTGGGCTCAAGGCGAACTCGGCCAAGTCGTTAATAACCCTTATGGCAATGCTCCTCAAACCGCAATTATTGATTTGGGCGGTTACAAAATTGACTCTGCAACCGTAAAAATTCATGCCAAAGGTGACGCCGGCGTACCAATTTCATATGAAGTTGGTAAATCATCCATTCTTAACCACGACGGAATCCCACTTCTTGGTTTATATCCTGACTACAACAACACCGTTGAAGTTAGCTATACTAAGAACGGCAAAGAAATTACCGAAGAATACAAAATTTTCACTCCACCAGTATCCGTAACAGGTATGCGTGACGGCATGCAAATGAATCATCCAACCGTTGATTCAGTTACCGTAGCCGAAGGTTTTGAAGACCGTTTGTACTTGGTAAACCATATCGTTCGTACCGAAGGTTGGGACGCCATGGATTGGAAAGATGGCATGGGCTCCCAAACTTGGGATACTCACCCAACCATCTTTATTACTGATACCGCAGGTGATATTCGCTGGACTCTGGACGTATCTCACTTCCGTGACATTCGCCACCTCGACAAGCGCGGCACCATGATGGGCTTCCAGCAAATGGAAAATGGTGACCTGATCTTCGGCCAAGGCCAAAAGATCTACCGCATTGATTTGATGGGTCAGATTGTTTTCGAATGGAGCCTGCCACGTGGCTACATCGATTACTCTCACGGTATCCAGTTGATGGACAACGGCAACTACCTGGTTCGTGCCGCGAAATCCAACTACCTGCGCGAAGATGGTCAGCGTGTACACACTGTTCGTGACCACATCCTAGAAGTTGACCCAACCGGTAAGCTAGTAGATGTATGGGATTTGAACCTCATCCTCGACAACATGCGCGACGCTAAATTGCTTGGCTTGGATGCCGGCGCCGTCTGCCTGAACGTCGATGCTGACCTCGCAGGTGAAACCGTAAAAATTGAACCTGATGCGCCATTTGGCGATATTGCAGGTGTAGGTGCTGGTCGTAACTGGGTTCACGTTAACTCCGTTGAGCACGACTCCCGTGATGACTCTATTATCTTGAGTGCCCGTCACCAGGGTGTGGTAAAAATCAGCCGTGACAAAGAAGTGGTTTGGATCCTGGCACCAACCGATGGCTGGAATGACGAGTTGGCTGGCAAAGTTCTGCAACCAGTGAACAGCGATGGCAGCAAGATTGAATGTTCCGGTAACGGCATCTGTAAAGATTCTGACTTTGACTTCACTTACAGTCAGCACACCGCTTGGCTAACCGGTAAGACCTACAACGATAATAACGGCATCGGTCTGACTGTATTTGATAATGGTGATGGCCGTCACCACCAGCAACCACCAATGGTTGAAATGAAGTACAGCCGCGGTGTTGAATATATTATCAACGAAGACGACATGACCGTTGAACAAATCTGGGAATACGGCAAAGACCGTGGTTACGAGTGGTACTCTCAAATCACTTCCAACGTTTCTTACGAGGAAGACCGTGACACCATGTTTATGTTCTCTGGTAACACCTACCTGTTGAATCGTGACCGTTTGACCCGTGCAATTATCAACGAAGTTGCCTATGGCACCGATGAGGTGAATGTAGAACTGCACGTTAACAGTACTGTTCCAGGCAATGCGCCATATCGATCGACCATTGTTGATTTTGATAAAGCTGTAGCAGAATAATAATAGAACAGTTCTTATAATATTCCTGGGGGATGCATTGTCACAATAATGGCGACACACTGGCAGTTCCCATGCTCTGTGTACAGTTCATTATAAAACAATCTTCCTTCAGGCTTTTAACGACCGAAAACTTCCTCAAATCAAATTAAGATCGCATCACAAATCAATTAGCGATACCAGCTCTCAAATCTTGCTTATTGTAAAGTTTGTGATGCCATGAGAACGTAATTTATCTAAACGGCTGCTTATTCCTTGTTACATTCAAAGAAAGCGCCGATGTAATACCCAAACAAAACAAATTCAAGGTAACTAAAATGAAGAAGTCACTGCCAATTATTCTTTCCGCATTGTTTTCAATGGGTGTAAACGCAAGCAACTATCAAGAAGGTACTCACTATCAGGTGCTGCAGCCAGAGGCCCAATTCACTGCCAAGAGTGAAGTGACCAAGGTGTACTCGGTCAACTGCCCATTCTGCTACAAGTACGAAACCGCAGTGATCCCGAACATGGAAAAGAACCTGCCAAGCGGCACGAGCTACGAAGGTTTGCATATCACCACCAAGACCCCACTGGGCGTGGAGAAGTCACAGGTTCTGGCCGTTGCCAAGGTAATGGGCGATGACAAAGCCTACAAAGCAGCCCAAATGGCCTACTACAAGCACTTCCACGACGACAGAGAGCGCTTTAACAACAGCGCTGAAGCCATCACCTATGGCCTAAAAGCTGCGGACATCAGCCGCGCAGACTTCGATAAACACGTCAACACTCAAGCTGTAACTGATATGCTGGCCTACTGGGACCAAGGCGTTGAAGTCGCCAAGATCCAAGGCATCCCAGCCATGGTGGTCAACGGTAAATACCTGATCAACACCGCTCAGATCCGCTCTATGACCATGCTCGATGAGATGATCGAACAGCTGCTGGCCAAATAAGGAATATCCCCATGGAACTGCTTAAATCCCTTTGGGCGAACGTTAAAGCCGAGCCGGTGCCAACCCTGCATCACTGGAGCAATCAGAGCCCCATCTGGCTGGTCATGGCTGGCGCCTCCGGCTTCCTAATGCTTTGCTCCACCATATACTTCCAAGGCTGGTTGGCCATGGACCCATGTGAGAAATGTGTCTACATCCGCTTCAGTCAAATTGTTTTAATTTTGGCAGGCCTATTTATGGCCTGTGCACCTAAAAACCTAGCGGTAAAATTCATCGGCCTGGCCCTCGCCTGGTGGGCAATCTTCTACGGCATGGAGATGTCACTGGATTACATCGCCAGTCACCACACCATGGAAGCTCTCGATACCGGGATGGATTTCTTTGCTGCCGGCGGCGGCGCCAACGCCTGCGCAACCGAACCCTCGTTCCCATTTATGCTTCCGTTGCATGAATGGTGGCCTGGTATGTTCGCCATCACTGGCGTTTGTGGTGAAGACGATTGGACATTCTTGGGCGGCTCAATGGGCCACTGGTTAGTCTTCACTTACAGCATTAAGGTTGCTGTTTTGGGTGTTGTTACTGCAGCATGGGCTTGGATTTCCCTTCACCATAAATAACCCAAAGAAATGCAAAACTTACTCATCTCATCGAACCAAAATCATGAGAGCGATGTATTGAAGTGGTGATATCTTTGTACTAAAAACTGACGCCAAACACACAAGTTTTGAAACGCCTGCCATCTTTCACACTCAGCGCGAAGTTAGATGGCAGGCACTATGGATTAACGTCAACCTCTAAAAAACAAACCCCAAGGGCTTTTCCCTGAGGCTTATTGACCCCTGACAAATGAGAATGTTGAGCCCTATATCTACGTTCATCCATTTTACACTAACATCGGAAACCGCTTAATCCGACATCGTCTAGGGTCTAATCGCGTTGGTAAGGCTTGATTGTCGGCAACGCTTACCACACTAACTTCTGAATACACGGGTTAATATAACTGGCATCAACGGCGAGACGTAGCTTGTGACAAGTACGGAACTTCTTCTTGCCCTACTTGCAAGATTTAGATTCTCCTTCGCGGTAAACTTTGAGCCCGGTTGCATCTCTGGCTAGTTGCTCAGCAGGAGTTAGAGAACGGGTTCGATACCTAATTTAGAAGAGCTTTATTAATATATACTGATGTCGCTATAGCTCAGTTAGCGATTTTCATTAGCATATTCACCAGTTTTAAAAGCGGAGCCAATGAAGTATCCTTAACATCAGAGATACAATCCAAGAGTAGCTTCAATATAAATGCAGCACCTATGCCGTGGAGGCTGAGTTAAAAGCCTTGAGCATACCCGCTGTGATGCTCTTCAACAATCCAGCTATTGATAGCTTGTTTGCATATCCCAAAAGTTAACAACAATTAATTCAGAAGAGATACATTACACCTCTTCCAATTACTAACTTTGCCTTTGGGATTGCCTGCACAATGCTTTCCTAAGCTAGGTCTATGGAATTAAATTCTAAAGATTCTGCAACCCCCACAATTCAACAAATCAAATCCAAACAACATAAAGTTAAATGGCGATGTTTCTTCGAATTAATTAGACCTTACCAAAGCTGCTTTGGTGACACTGATAAAAAATGCATTTCATTGTGCCAGTCACATCGAACAAATAATGGAACAACTTATTCCAGCTTGTGACGGCGGCCACATTATAAATTATTTAAATACATTACCTTAAATATGTATTTATTCAATAACAAAACGATAGAGATGATGATGAAGCTAACAAAAGTAACCATGGCAACTGCATTGTGTTTATTTTCACATTCGATTTTTGCAAATGACTTTGAAGATAAAAGCTTGAATATATACGCAAACTTCAATATGCATACTCAATATGAGACAACGGATGCTACAAGTCGTCGCAGTGAATTAGGGCTTGGTTCAGACGGTTCGGCAATTGGTATGATGGGTAGTCTCCCATTAGAAAACAACTGGCGCAGCTTTGGTCGGATATCATTTCATACAGACCCTGTAAACCACAGTGGGTCTCCCTACAGGGACGGACTACGATATCAATGGGCATATGTCGGGCTTGAGTCACTTGACTATGGTAAAATAGTCATTGGTCGCGATGACACTCTCGTTCAGCATGTAGTTCGGAAGGCTGATGTTCACGGCAACTCTGTTGGTGGTGCAAAATACCTAAACCACTCATCGGCCATCCGTTGGCATGGCGGCACCTTTACCTACTATACACCACGATCATTTCCTGTAGATCTAGCATTTCAATACATCGACCCTAATTCCAATGATCGTGGCGGAGCTGGTTTCCTAAATTCAGACGGTTCTGAAGCCGATACAAAAGGGTATTTGGCGACGGCTGAAAAGAAATTGGGTGGTCTCGAACTTATTGCGCTTGGCCGTTATCAACACGATGGCGCTGACGGGTTTGCTTTAGGTGCTAGGTATCGCATTGGCGATTGGAAGTTAGGCGGTGCCTATTTAGACAGTCGGGCTCGACTAACTCAAGCCGATGTAGATCGATTAGGGACTTACGAAAAACAGGATGTAACTTCACTTTCATTCAGTGTTACCCATCGGGTTAATGTCAGCAATGAGATTAAATTTCAATACAACCATACTAGTGATGGATATTTTGCAGGTGGCGCGCTCAATGGAATTACGCCTCGTTTTGATTTGAAAGATATTGCTGTTGATCAATTCGTTCTATCTTATACTAAAACTCTGTCTAATGGCGGCAATTTGTCACCACAATTAACTGCATTTTCATATGATGATGACAATAAAGAAAATGATCTCGTATTGGGTATTCTTTATGGGGTGCGCTTTGGTCACACAGTGAAATAGTTGTATATGTATAGTGCTGTCACTTTATTATAAGGCATTTATAACGTAGACAGCCTTTAATCTTTCGAGTGAGCCCCTAGTTATTTTTAATGTTATTTAATTTATCTAGGGGGATATGGCGACGGTTTAAGATGGATTTAATTTTTACCTATACAGTTTTTGTCTGATGTGGCAAAATTTTTAATTGGTAGCGAATTTATTGGTTATATACATCTACATTGGTGCAGTCAGTTTTGATATCGTCGCCTGCAAGATTGATATGGATTTAAAATACTCTTGACTCTAATTATTATTATATCCCATCGCTATAGCGAGCCTACGCTTTATTTTATATATTAGCAAGCCATTCTAGTTTGTTGACATCGACGATGTGCGAAACGATGACTCCCGGTCATTATACAGCGTTCGCCAAATTTAGCTTTGGTTATAGTTAAAACACCAATCGTATTGTGCACCACACAACATCATCAAGATAACATTATATATATCGACGCCACTAATGCACCTCACTCAATTACAACAAAGCAACAACTATTAAAAGGAACAAGTATGTTAAAGAAAACAGTAGCAATTGCCATAACTATATTGTTAAGTGCAAATCACACTTTCGTTTTTGCTGATGCGGCTCCTCAAAAAAGTGGAGCGAGCCTGATGCAGGGCTCAAGCAAGCAAGGTCACTTAGGTTCAATAGAAATTAATCCTTATGGGAATGCGCCACTAACCGCAATCATTGACCTAAACAACAATGACATTAATGATGTACATGTGACGATTCATGGGAAAAATACTAACAGCGTAGAAATTAGCTATCGTGTATCTAAGTCAAGTATATTGACACATGATGGAATACCAATTTTTGGTCTGTATGCAAGTCATAGAAACCAAATATCAGTGAACTACAAATTAGACGGACTAAACGTCCATGAAGTGTATCACGTACAAACCGGTGGTCTTAATAATAAGCATCACGAGGCAATGGTTAGGGAGTTCCCGGAAGCAAATGTTGTAAAAGTATCTGAAGGCTTTGAAGAACGCTTGTATTGGATTAACTCCCAAACTGCCAATAGACGATCTAAAGATCTAAAGTGGAGCAATGGAGGTGCTTTAGGTTTCAACTTTGCATCAATCAACTATATTACAGATACTGAGGGCGAAGTTCGATGGATATTAGATGATTCTTCATTCTCCGATGATGAGCACCTCCTAGGTCGTGGGTTGATTATGGGTGTCCATCAGGTTTCCGGAGGAGAAATAATTTTTGGCAAGGGTCAAAAATACTTTCGTATGGACCTAATGGGAAGAATGATAAAGGAACGTCGTTTGCCCCGAGGCTATGCTGATTTCTCACATGAAATCAGAGAAAGGCCTAATGGCAATTACATCATGCGTGCTGCAAAGAGAAACTATGTCAGAGATGACGGTCAGGTTGTGACAACTGTCCGGGATCATATATTAGAAGTTGATCCAAGCGGCAATGTTGTAGATGTATGGGATTTGAATAAAATCTTAGACCCTTTGCGAGATAACTTACTTGGAGTCCTCAATGCTGGTGCTGTCTGTTTGAATGTTGATGATGAGCTTAGCGATGAGATGGTGAAAATTGAGCCTGATGCGCCATTTGGTGATGGTCCAGGTGTTGGCCCGGGAAGAAACTGGGTCCACGTTAATTCTATTGACTTTGATGAAGATGACGATTCAATAATTATTAGCCCTAGACACCAAGCAACTGCAATTAAGATCGGTCGAGATAAAGAAGTCAAGTGGATTCTTGGTGCGCCTGATGGTTGGACTGGTGATTTAGCGGAAAAAGTGTTGAAGCCAATCGACAGAAATGGTAATGAAATATCATGCAGCCATGGGAAGTGTGAAGGTGATTTTGATTGGGGATGGACTCAGCACACAGCTTGGTTAAATACACACAAAGGCACCCTGACCGTTTTCGACAATGGTGATGCTAGAGGTTTGGAGCAACCACCGTTTCCAGACATGAAGTATTCTAGGGCCGTTGAGTATGATATTGACGAGGAGAACCTAACAGTAGAGCAAATATGGGAGTATGGAAAGGAACGCGGGTACGAATGGTACTCACCAATCACTTCCAACACGGAATATAGAGGTGACAAAGATACAATGTTTATATTTGCAGCATCCGCGGGCTTGCATATGAAAGATTGGACGCGTCCGATATTAAATGAAATCGACTACAAGACAGGGGAAGTTATGGTCGAAATAAAGTTTGATAACTCTGGTCCAAGAGAGCCAGGATACAGAGCTATTATTATCGACCCAGAGTTTGCATTTAATTCTAAAGATTAATGCAGCGACATGGCAACAGGTATATAGTGGCTACGCTATACCTGTTGCCATGTGTAATCTCCGTACGTCTATTTATAAATAAAACGGATCGCAATCAGAGCAGCTCAAAACGTTTCGCCAGGTTCTGTTAGTATTATCGAGAGGCTTTAAGCTTAAGGTCCAGCGTATGTGATATTCCTAGCTCCCTCATCATTTTTGAACTCTGGTAGTGGCGCAAAAAGCTTGCTCTTTTTCATGTCATCATGATTGACGGTATGGCGAGATCATTCAAGCGTAAAGCGAGCAAAACTTGTTAATCATCAATCGACCTGTCAACAGCGCACAGGTGAGCGGCGACTAATAACCGCTGATAACACATGTGGCAACTGCTAAGGCCTTCATGAACAACGCCTCGCCGTTCCCGGGTGACGGACATGGATTGTAGAACGTGGAGAACAATTAGGATCAGTTATTTAGACTCGGAATGGATTAGCGTAACTCACTCCGACCACTGGTTATTTAACTTGCTACATCGAGACGGGCCATACACTGTTCATCGCCTTCACTAAGACAGTTAAATTGAGTAAAAATATTCTCCGCCCTCAAGTGATATCCGTGTGAGTCACGCCGATTAATTTGAGCAAGAGACGCTCATGCTATTGCCCTTAACCCACTCACCTCTCGCTTAAAGATAACATCCCCATAACTTCCTCATAAAGCTCGACGCTTCCTTTATCAGAGCACCCCGCCCAAGCATACGCTCCGATCGCATCAAATAACTTATTAAAAACCTCAAGTTCTTTTAGGTCAGAGTTTGACCTTAAGAGATCTCGACTGCTAATATATGCTATGTATCCCAGCTCAAAAATCATCATATCATGTATTATATCTCTAACATCTTCCTTTGATTCAGATAAATCACCTGAATCGATCGCCATGGTAAAAAGTGAGACATTAAAGTTTCGGAGAGTTAAAAGTGCACACCGGATCTCACTTAATATTTCCTCGTTAGCATTATTCCATAAGTTTTTATTTGACGGGTAAAAGTTAAGACCACTGTCAATTAAACACCTCGTTGGTTTGGAAAGCAGCTTCACACAATAAAATAGGACTATTTTATCTCTATGCCCGCCACCAAAAGACGAAACAACCTCACGAGTGAGCTCAATTCTATCAAGCACCAAGCTTAGGTATGTGTGCGCCAATACGTCGTCTTTAGAGCTAAAAAGTCGATAAAATACTGTTCTGGGGACTCCGGATGCCTTTATTACATCGCTCAAGCTAAAGTTAGCCAATCCTTTTTGGCGGATTAATGGTGGTACACTCCGAGTAACCTTACTAATAAGTTTAAGATGCTTATCACTTTTAGATTTGTATAGACTGGCTCTTTCATCACTCACGTCATCACCCGCCTCATCGGATTCTTTACTCTCTAATAGAAATAATTATACACCGAGTTATTGACTATTTCACTCTAAACACAATCGAGCGCAAAGGAATCTGCCACGCCTTGTAATCGGCACTATTGGGTAATTCATTATAGGGACAGCCTAAATAACTGTTCCGAAATGTAGATCACTGAGTTCTCAGATTTGGAGGGAACTCGGCTTCCAAAGTGCGATCTGATCAATCGCCAAACCAACCAGGCCGACAAGGAAGCCGAGCCCAATGATGC